>JAYKHK010000038.1:0-30166 GCA_035284785.1 Cyanobacteriota bacterium
CTGGCGCATCAGGGCTTCCCCCACCAGCACCGCATCCGCCCCGGCGCTCACCACCCGATCAAGATCGTCGCGATTGAACAGGCCCGATTCGCTGACCAACAGCGCCCCAGTGGCGCGGATCTGGGCGCCGTATTGGCTGGTGAGCTGCTCGGTGGTGGCCAGATCGGTGTGGAAGGTGCTCAGATCGCGGTTGTTGATGCCGATGATTTGCACCCCCTCCAGGCGCAACACTCGCTCCATCTCCGCGGCGTCGTGCACCTCCACCAGGGCCGCCAAGCCCAAACTGCGGGCCACCTTCAGCAGGTAGCCCAGATCCTTGTCATCCAGGATGGCCGCGATCAAGAGGGCCGCATCGGCACCGGCCGCCCGGGCTTGATACAGCTGATAGGGAGACAGGATGAAGTCCTTGCAGAGCAACGGCAGCTCCACCGCCTCCCGCACCGCCACCAACACCTCGAAACCGCCCTGAAAAAAGGTTTTGTCCGTTAGCACCGAGAGGCAGCTGGCTCCGCCGGCGGCATAGCCCTTGGCGATGGCCACCGGATCAAAATCCTCCCGGATCACCCCTTTGCTTGGACTGGCTTTTTTCACCTCAGCAATCACCGCCGGCTTGCGGCAGGAGGCCTTGAGAGCCGCGACAAAATCCCTGGTGGCAGGGAGCTTCGCCACCTGACCCCGCAGCTGATCCAAGCTGACCCGTTCGCGGGCCGCGGCGATCTCCCGATCTTTTTCCCACACGATCTTCTCAAGAATGTGGCGGGGTTGCTCCTCCGGATGGGGGATGCCGTATTCCAGATGGGCCACCTTCACCGAGGGGTTTGGCGGCCGGCGACGGATCTCCATCTCAGGCGCGCGCTGGAGCGGCCACCGCCATGGCCGCCTGTTTGTAGGCCACTTCCACCACCTCGCTGAGGGTGGGGTGGGTGTGCACTTCCGTGGCCAATTGCTGCACGCTCTGCCGGCGGGCCACCGCATTGGCGATTTCTTGGATCAGATCGGCGGCGTGCAGACCGTAGATGTGGGCGCCCAACACCTCGCCAGTGGTTTTGTTGAAGAGAAGTTTGAGCAGGCCATCGCTCTCCAGCTCGGCGAGGGCTTTGGAATTGGCTTTGAAATAACTGCGCACACTGCCCAGCTCAAAGCCCTCCTTCGCCGCCAGCTCCTTGGCATCAGCCTCGCTCAGGCCCACCGAGCTGATTTCCGGATGGGTGAACGTGGCAGCAGGGATGGAGCGGTAATCAATCTCGCGGGAATGGCCCAAAATGTTGTCAATGGCCACGGCGCCTTGGGCGGCGGCTGTGTGGGCCAGCATCATTTTTCCCGTCACATCACCCACGGCCCAGAGATGGGCCACGGGCTCTGCGCCGTCGCCGTGGCTGGATCGCACCTGCATCGTTTCATCCACGGCGATGAAGCCGCGCTGGGTTTCCACCCCCACCGAAGCCAGATTGAGGTCTTGACTCACGGGCACCCGCCCAGTGGCCACCAGCACGGCATCCACCTCCAAGGTTTCCACCGGCTCTCTGGTGGCCATGTCCACCAGCTCGATCTTCACCGGGCAGCCGGGAGTGATGGTTTTGGCGAGAACGCCGGCCCGTGCATCGATCTCGCGCCCATCGATGAGTTGGCGGGCCGCCAGTTTGGCGATGTCGGGATCGAAGGTGGGCATCACCCGATCCAGAGCCTCAATCATCGTCACCTCGCAGCCCAAAGCTGTGTAAACGTCAGCAAACTCCAGGCCGATGTAACCACTGCCGATGATGGTGATCCAGCGAGGCAACCACTCCAGATTGATGGCCTCATCGCTGGTGAACACGGTTCGTCCATCGGTGGTGATTCCGGGGGGCACGAACGGGTCGGAGCCGGTGGCGATGATCACCTCCCGGGCCCGCCACACCCGCTCCACCCCGCTGGCCTCCCGCACGGCCACCCGCTGGGGCCCCTCCAGCCGACCCTTGCCCCGCAGGATGGTGACGCCGGCTCGCTCCAGGGTTTTGGTGAGGTTGGCGCGGATGGTCTCCACCAGCTGGAGGGCGTGGTCTGCAATCTTCTGGCGTTCAAAACGCACCGGCGCAGCGTGAATGCCAAAGGCCTTGAGATGGTCTGCATCCGCGAGCTCGCGCACCCGACCGCTAGCCGCCAGCAGCGCTTTGGAGGGCACACAGCCCCTGTTCACGCAGGTGCCCCCCATGTCCCGGCACTCCACGATCGCCACATTCAAACCATGCTCGGCCCCGTGTTTGGCCGCATCGAAACCGCCATAGCCCGCACCGATCACAATGACGTCGTAATCGAACGGGCGAGAGGAACTGTCGCTGGTCTCACCAATGGCCGTGGATGGGAAGTCGCTCACCTGGATGGGGGCTGGCTGATCGACGTATTCTCCTCCCCCCCTGGTCCTCTGGCTGCAGGGAAGGCGCCTGCCCCGAGTTCCTGCCGCGTGCGTTCCAGCAGCAAAGGCCCTGCGGCGAGAGCCACATTCAGCGATTCCACCCGCTGGCCGAGAGGAATGACGAGGAGGGATTGGGCCTCGGCCAACAGAGCCGGGCTCAGCCCAGCCCCCTCGCTGCCAAGCATCAACAGGGTGGGCTGGCGCCAGTCGTAGCCCCAGTAGGGCTCGCCCCCACGCACCACCGTTCCCACAACCCATGTGCCGGCGGCCTGGGCTTGGCGTAGGCGCTCTAACACCTCGCCCGCGCTGAACCGACCAATGGGAAGGGCCAAGCTGGCCCCACTGGAGGCGCGCAGAACCTTCGGTTGCCAGGGATCTGCACCCTCGCTCAGCCAGATCTGATCCACTCCTGCTGCCAAGGCTGTGCGAAGCAGCGTTCCGAGATTGCCAGGATCCTGCACGTTGTCGAGGAGCAGCCCAAAATCGGGGGCTCTCGGCGGCAGAGTCTGGCCCGGCAGCCTCCAGGGGAGTGCCGCCACCACGCCATCGGGATGGGCAGTGGTGGCCGCGGCCGCGATCACTTCCGCCGTGGCTTCTCGAATGGTGAGCGATGCGGGCACAAGCCCCAGCAAGTGGGCATTTTTTTCGATCCACTGCGGTGTAGCCAGCAAAAGATCGGGAGCCAGCTTGAGCTTGAGAGCCTCCTCGAGCAGATGGGTGCCTTCCAGGAGCAACCGTTGCTGTTGCTTCCGGCCGGAAGGGTGATGCAACTCACGCAGCTCCTTCACAAGAGGATTGCGCCGACTGCTGATCAGCTCAAAACCCATTCAGAAATGGTCGTGGTGACGAACCTGCATGTGTTCGTCGATCTGGAGCTGCTTCTCTTGGAGATGGATGCCGCGCACGGCAGCGATCTGGCCGTGCAAGCCCTCCGCCACGAGATTTTCGATCAATTTCCGGATCACCACCTCTTCCACCTTGGCCTGATCGAGGTGATCGGGCGTGAGGCTTTCGATGAATTTGCCGACTTTCTTCGCAACGATCTCGGAAGAATTCTCGATGGAGAGAAGAATCATGATTTTGATGCGGATGGGGAGACTTGAACTCCCACGACATTGCTGCCACTAGTACCTGAAACTAGCGCGTCTACCAATTCCGCCACATCCGCGGGCGTGTTCGAGCCAGATTCATCCTAGACCATGGCGCCTGCGCCCCTGGGCGCTCATTCACAAGGAACGACAGGAGCCCGAGACAGTTCAGGTGGCGGCCCCTAGACGAAGCGGGGAATCGTTGTCAAGATCGGCGGGAATGGTTGTTTTAGGCCCCCTGCCCATGGTCTTGTCCATCTCCTCCGCCAAGTCGACGCTTGTGCAACCAAAATTGGAGGTGATTGGTGGAACCAGGCTGGATGGGGAAATTCGCGTAAGTGGCGCAAAAAATTCAGCCCTTGTGCTGATGGCAGCTTGTTTGCTGACCAATGATTGTCTAAATCTTCGCAACGTACCCAGGCTTACTGATATTGCCTCGATGGGCGAAATCTTGGCCGCTCTCGGCGTGCGGGTGACCCGCTCCGGCGAAACGGTTGAACTCACCGCAGATCACATCACCCGGGCCGCCCCCCCCTACGAGCTGGTCAACAGCCTGAGAGCCAGCTTTTTCTGCATCGGCCCTCTGCTCGCCCGCATGGGCATGGCTCAGGTGCCCCTGCCGGGCGGCTGCCAGATCGGCACCCGCCCTGTGGTGGAGCACGTCAAGGGGTTGAAGGCGCTCGGTGCCCACGTCACCATTGAGCATGGGGTGGTGACCGCCGTTGTGCCCGGGCCCAACCAACGACTGAAAGGCGGCAACATCCATTTGGATTGCCCCAGCGTGGGAGCCACTGAAACTCTGATGATGGCGGCCACCCTCGCTGACGGCGAGACGGTGATTGAAAACGCTGCCCAGGAGCCCGAGGTGGTGGATTTGGCTCGCCTGCTTCAGGCCATGGGGGCCAGGATCCGCGGCGAGGGCACTCCCACCATCACCATCGATGGTGTTCCCACCCTCCATGGTGCGGACTACTCCGTGATTCCAGATCGCATCGAAGCTGGAACTTTTTTGCTGGCTGGTGCCATCACCCGCTCCTCCCTGCTGGTCACCCCCGTGATCTCTGAGCATTTGGGAGCGGTGCTCACCAAACTCGAGGAATGCGGCTGCAGCCTCAAGCCCGAAGGCCAGGGGATCCGCATCACGGCCCATGAGATCCACGCCCTCGATTTGCGAACCCAACCCTTTCCTGGCTTCCCCACCGATCTACAGGCTCCGTTCATGAGCCTGTTGGCCACGGCGAAGGGCACCAGCCTGGTGGTGGAAAACATTTTTGAAAACCGCATGCAGCATGTCGCCGAACTCCAGCGGATGGGTGCATCGATCCGCCTGCAGGGAAACACCGCCTGTGTGGAAGGGGTGCCCGAGTTGAGCGGTGCGCCTGTTCAAGGGACCGACCTACGGGCCTCCGCGGCGATGGTGCTGGCCGGATTGGCTGCTCAGGGCACCACCACCGTCAGGGGCCTTGAATACCTCGACCGCGGATACGCCCAGCTCGAAGACAAGCTCAATGCTGTCGGGGCCTCCATCCGTCGCGTCTGCAGCGAAGCTTGAAGTTGAAGCGAAAGGGAACCATCGCCCTCTAGATTGAGTGGGTGGGAGCGTGCCGGAATTGGTAGACGGACTCGACTCAAAATCGAGCGCCTTCGGGCATGTGGGTTCGAGTCCCACCGCTCCCATGTCCACCTCAGCGGTGATGGACACCTATGCCCGCTTCCCGCTCACCTTGGTGCGCGGCAAAGGGGTTTGGGTTTGGGATCAAACGGGTCGGCGCTACTTGGATGCCGTGGCTGGCATCGCCGTTTGCACCTTGGGCCACAGCAACCCGACCATGAAACGGGCCCTGTGCCAGCAACTGGGCACCTTGCAGCATGTCTCCAACCTTTACCGCATCCCTGAGCAGGAGGCGCTGGCTGAAGCACTGGTGCGAAGGAGTTGCGCCGATCGGGTGTTTTTTTGCAATTCGGGCGCCGAAGCCAATGAGGCGGCCATCAAGCTGGCTCGCAAACATGGCCATCTGGTGCGTGGCATTGAGCGGCCCGTCATTCTCACGGCGGAAGCCAGCTTTCACGGGCGCACCCTGGCCGCAGTCACCGCCACAGGTCAACCGCGCTACCACCAGGGCTTCCAGCCCATGGTGGAAGGGTTTCGTTACTTTCCCTACAACAACATCCAGGCCTTTGAATCGCTGTTAGAAGCCTGTGAGGCCGGCGGACCTGCCGTTGCTGCGGTGCTCGTGGAGCCGCTGCAAGGCGAAGGGGGCGTCCATCCAGGCGACCCCGCCTTCTTCCAGCGGGTGCGTCAACTCTGCGACGAGCGCAATATTTTGCTCATCTTTGATGAGGTGCAAATCGGGGTTGGCCGCAGTGGTCGGTGGTGGGGTTATGAACAACTCGGTGTCGAGCCCGACGCCTTCACCCTGGCGAAGGGGCTTGGCGGCGGCATCCCCATCGGGGCCCTGGCGGTGAAGACCAGTTGCGATCATCTGCGGCCCGGGGAGCATGCGAGCACCTTCGGTGGCAATCCCTTGGCCTGCAGAGCCGGCCTGACGGTGCTCGAGGAGATTGAACGCCGTGATCTGCTGGCGCATGTGCAAACGATGGGCCAGCAGCTGCAGGATCTGCTCAGCGCCTTGGTGCAACGCTATCCCGACCAGCTTGCTGGAGTGCGCGGCTGGGGCCTGCTGCAGGGTGTGGAGCTCCAGCCGGGTGGGCTGACGGCACCAGATGTGGTGAAGGCAGCCCTGGCGGAAGGGTTGCTGCTGGTGCCAGCTGGCTCCAATGTCGTTCGCTTCGTCCCCCCGCTGGTGATCAAACCCCGCCAGTTGCGGCAGCTGGGGAAACGGCTGGAGAAGGCACTCAAACGCCTGCTTTGATGCACCTTCCAGAGCCTGTCGATCTGGACAGTGTGTTGGCGTGTTGCGCCAACCGTGGAATTGACCTCTCATTGGATCGCATGCGAGCCGCGTTGGCAGCAGGCGGCCATCCCGAACGAAAGTTCCCTGCTGTTCAGGTGGCTGGCACCAATGGCAAGGGATCCATTGCCACCTTTTTGCACGCCATTCTTCAGGCGGCCGGGCTGCGGGCGGGGATCTACCGCTCACCGCATCTGCAAAGTTGGTGCGAGCGGATTCAACTTGGGCCCCACTGGGTGGATGGGCCCACGCTGTGCGCAGACCTGGATCGCTGGCTCCCCCTGGTGGATCAGCACTCCCTCACCATGTTTGAACTGTTCACAGCAGCGGCCATGGATCGCTTTGCAAGGGCTGATCTGGATTTGGTGGTGCTGGAGGTGGGGCTGGGAGGGCGGCTGGATGCCACCACAGCACACCCGGATCGAAGGGTGGTGGGCTTTGGACCCATCGGCATGGACCACCGCGAGTTTTTAGGCGACACCTTGGCGGCCATTGCCGCAGAGAAAGCTGGCGTGATGGCCCACGGACAGGTGGCGATCAGTGGTCCCCAAGCCCCCGCGGTGCGAGAGGTTCTGGAACATCAGGCTCACCTTCGGGGATGCGAGCTGCGCTGGGTGCAGCCCCTGCCAAAGGAGGAGGAGGGAGGGCTCGCCTTGGGATGTGCCGGAAGCTTTCAGCGGAGCAATGCGGCTGTGGCGCAGGGAATGGCCAGGAGTCTCATCCAGCAGGGCTGGCCAATCAGCGAGGCGGCCATCGCGCAGGGGCTGCGTCAAGCCCGCTGGCCAGGTCGTCTCGAACGCCGCACGTTTGAGGGGAGGGAGGTGTTGCTGGATGGCGCCCATAATCCCCCCGGTGCGGTCGCCCTGCGCCACGAGCTCGATCAACTCGACGCCAGCGCGGCCGCCCCGGCAGCCGCCAATGGCCGCCGCTGGCTTCTGGCGATTCAGCGCAGCAAGGAGGCCCCTGCCCTGCTCGATGCGCTGTTGGCGCCCCTGGATCAAGCGGCCATCGTCGCCCTTGCCGATCTGCCCTGTTGGTCTGTGGAGTCCCTTCTGGAGGCCCGGCCAAGCCTGCAGGGCCGCCTGCTGGCCGTGGAGAGTCCCCGGGAGGGCCTGCGTTGGCTCAAGCCCGCCGGCCCCCTGCCTTGTGTGGCCGGCTCTCTGCATCTGCTCGGCGAGATCTGGCCCCTGCTTGATCAGCCGCTGCACCCTCTGGCCTAAAGCCTGAAGCGATCAACTTCGTGGAAGGATTCCAGCCACCTGCTGACGCTTTTGCGACCTGTTGCCATTGTTCAGTCGTAAGCCTTTCCCTCGCCCATGTCGGTCCCCCTCACCCCAGAAGAACGCAACAAGCTCATTGGTGGCCCCCTCGCCGCTGCCATGGCCGTGATGGCCGTGGACATGGGCATCTTCTCCAGCGCCCAAGAGGCCCTTGCCCTGGGCAGGGAGCTCTCCGCTGCGGCCACGCGCTACGCCTCCAACCCCCTGATTGCCAGCCTTTTTGATCCCGAAGCCCTCAAGCAGGGCATCAATCCCGACAAGCCCAACATCACGCCGGAGGACGTCAAGGAAGGCAAGGTGCTCGACCGTGCCCTTGAGCAGGTGGACCAGGCCATGACCTTGGTGCGCAACAAGTGCGATGCGCCCACCGCCCAGCAATATGCCCAATTGATCGTGGATGGCTGCGTGGCGGTGGCTGAGGCCGCAGGCAAGGGATTGTTCGGTTCCGGCGAAAAGGTGAGCCCCGAGGAGAAGGCAGCCCTGGATCGAATCCGCCAGCATCTTGGCGTCACTGCCTGAAGGCTGAGCACCATGCCCTGGGTCCCCGTCTCCTTGTCCAACCACGACAGGCCCAGGGCTGGGCTCCACCGTCGCTGGCTTCGCCTGCTCAGCTTGAGCTGGATGGCGTTGCTGCTTTGGGCCCCCATTCCTGCCTGGGCCACCTTTGCCGAGCGGGTGGATTACACCTTGACCAACCAGTCAGGCAAGGATTTCCATGGCCAGGATCTGCATGAGACCTCCTTCGCCGGGGCCGTGGCCCGGCAGGCCAACTTTGATGGCTCCGATCTGCACGGCGCCATCTTCACTCAGGGGGCCTTTGCCGGAGCCAGCTTTCGCGGAGCCAATCTCAGCGATGTGCTGATGGATCGGGTGGATTTCAAGGGAGCTGATTTCAGCGGGGCCCTCCTGCAGGGAGTGATTGCCTCCGGCAGCAGTTTCGCTGGAGCCGACGTGAGCGATGCCGACTTCAGCGAAGCCATCCTGGATCGGACCGACCAGGTGGATCTCTGCCGCAGGGCTCGCGGCCGGCATCCGGTGACAGGGGTGGAAACCCGGTTGAGCCTCGGTTGCTGATGGATGGCAGCCCGCCAATGGCTCAGCCCTGTTCCCACCAGCCACGCAGTTTGCCAGGGTTGAGCAAACCACGCGGATCAAAGCTCAACTTGCAGCCCACCTGCTGGGCGTCAATCACCCCAAGACCCCCATCTTCCACAGTCAGCACATGGGGATCGAAAAGCACAGCTCCCCCCTGCCTGCACAGCGCCATGAGCTCCTGAAGGGAGTCAATCCCCTGGTTTCGCAACACGGGGAGTCCGGCAAGACGACAGGCCCCCCCTTGACGCACTGCTTCAAGGTGCCAATGCAGGCCATCGCCCCATGCGGAGCTGATCTGGGCGAGGAACGGCGCCTCCGGCTGGGGGAGCAGCATCTGCAGATAGGTCCAGTCGGGATGCTTGCTGCGCCAGTGCAAGGTGGTGTGGTTCCAGGTGAGTTCACGCAGGGGCAAGCCTCGGCTTGTCGCCTCGAGCTCCTGCCAGAGCACGGTTCCCCCACGCGCCGTCAGCCAGGAGGAAGCCAGAGCGAGCGCATCAGGGGCCACCAACAGCAGCAGACGGCTCTCCCCCGGCTGGGGGGTGGGGCAGCCAGGGGGCCAGGGCAACCCGGCTGCCAGCGCAGGCTCCAGCAAGCAGAGTTCCTGCAGGAGGAGGGCGGTGCCTGGCAAACCCTGGGCGGCTGCCAACGCTTGCGACCCTTCACGGAAGCCCACCACCAGCTGCCACCACCCCAGCGCCTCGGTGGTGGCTAGACGCAGTGCCGTGAGGATGCCATTGGTGCCGTAGGCGTGGTTGAGCGGTTCACAGGCCTGGCCCTCCAAGCGCAGGAGGCGGGGCTCGGGCTCCACCGTTACCACCTCCAACCCCAGGAGGTGGCCTGGATCTCTCAAAAACCCCCACCGCAGCGAGCCGATCCCGCCTGAGCCTCCAGCGATGAACCCACCAAGGGTGGCGCTGCGATAAGTGCTCGGCGCCAGACGGAGAGCGCGCCCATGGGGCAGCAGCTGCCGATCGAGGGCCGCCAGCAAGCAGCCAGCCTCCGCCTCCACCACACCCGTGTTGCCGTCCACTGCCCGCAGCCGATCAAGACCTGTCATCACCAGCACCACTCCCCCGGCCAAGGGCACGCATTGCCCGTAGTTGCCCGTGCCAGCGCCTCGCACGGTCAGCGGCACACCGTGGCGGGCACAGGCTCCAGCCACCGCCATGACCTCCTCCACGTTGGCTGGGCTGGCCACCAACTGGCCCCGGCAACCGGCCAGCAACTGGAGCAACACCGGGGAGTAGCCATGAAAATCGCTGGAAAACCGCTCCAGATCACTCGGATCGCTGAGCAGCTTGAGGCCTGGTGCCGTCCGTTTCAGATCCTCCTGGAGCGCTTGGATCTGGGAGGCGGCGGGGAGTGGCGGCAGAGGAGGGAGGGCAAGGGAGGGCATCTGGCAGCGGGGCCGGGGAATCCCTCTAGTTTCCGTGGCGGATCGTTACGGGAGCAGCCATCTGATCCAGCAACGGGGACGGGGCCTCGGCCTGAGGTGGGGGCAACCACAGCCCGTCTCTCAAGACCCTCCGTCGTGGAGATCGGGCCAAAAGATCCGTCCAGGAGGAGGCAGCCAACACCACCAGATCGGCGGGCCCACCGACCCGCAGCACCCCATCCCAAGCCAGCCTCAGCAGCCGGGCAGGGCAGGTGGTGAAGGGGGCCAAGCCTGCCCGATGCCAAGGCAGCAGATGGCTGGCCACCGTGGCAAAACGGATGAGCTCGATCGGATCAAAATCGCCACCTGGGTACCAGGCATCTTGCACGTTGTCTCCAGCGATGGCCACCGTGACACCAGCCTGTTGCAGCTGACGGATGGGGGCCTTGGGGCGACGGGAGGGCGTTCGCTCCGCATCCCTGTCCAACAACCACAGGTTGGTGGTCGGGAGGGCCACCACCCCCACACCCGCCTCTGCGATGCCATCCGCCAGCCGGCGCAGAGCCCGATCCTCCATCAGGCCCATGCTGCTGGCGTGGCTGGCGACGACAGGCACTTGGAAGCGCCCCTCGTGCAGCACCTCCCTCATCAGGAACAGTCCGCGGGGAGGGGGTTGATCGCTCTCGTCGATGTGCAGATCGATCGCGCAGCCTTCACGTTCCGCCAGCCGAAAGAGGGCCTGAAGGGCCTCCCTTTCCCCTCCCTGGATGCGGTACGGGGGACCCAGCACTCCCCCGAGCACGCCATGATGGGCGGCAACCTGACGGGCCAGCTGGTCGCCCTCGGGGGTCAACCAGTGGTGCAACGGCACCAGAGCGACCAATTCCAGCTCCACCCGCCCAGCCCAGCGCTGTCGCAAGCTTCCCAGCACCTCCCAACAGCTGTTTGCCCAGGGGCCCAGGCTGTCGATGTGGCTGCGAATGGCCCGCAGCCCATAGCGCCAAGCTTGCTCAAGGGCCCGTTCTGCCCGTTGCCAAACGGCCTCAGGGGTGCGCGCGAGGGCTTCCTGATGGTTGACGCGCATGGCTTCCTCCATCGTGCCGGCCCAGTTGGCGCGTGCAGGGGAGGTGAAGACCTTATCGAGATGGGCGTGGGCTTCGACGAGGGGGGTGAGGGCCAGGGGAATCCCCCCGGCAGGAGCTGGGCCCTCATCGGGCAGCAGACGAACGATTCGGCCGTTCTGGTGGTCGATGCACACCCGCACCAACCCCTCAGCATCCGCTGGAGGAAGCCTCAGTGTGGGATCGATCAGACTGCGAGGGATGGCCAGGGGGGGAAGTCGGCTCAACGCTTGCTCCTGGAGTCGGCAGGCTCTCGGGCCTGGAGCAGGAGGAATTGGCCAGCGCCCGCCAGAGTGGTGGCTTCATAGCGGGGCAAGCGCAGATCAGGCACCTGCCTGAGCCCCGGCAGCAGGGACGCCAGGTCCAATTCCGTGTGGTAAACGCTGAACAACCCCAGATTGCGCCGTTTGGTGTGGGCCTGGACAAGCCTGCCAAGCACATGCCTCTGGGAGCGCACCAACTCGGGGCACTGGCGGATCAGAAGGCGCAGCATGCCGGTCAGGCCGTCGTTTTGACAAAGCTCCTTGGTGAGCATGGCCGTGAGCTGACCGCCACCAAAGTCTGCGAATGCCGCTGGGCCGGGGTTGGTGCCCACCAGGCCAGCGGTCAAGCCACCCGCCATCAAGGCAACCGCCAGGGATCGGGAGACTGCTGTCACAGATCGCGATCCAAAAGGCGTGTCCAGGTTGGCAAAGATTTCCCTCCGGCGCATCTGCGCAGGTGGGCTGGGTTCAAGTGGTAAGTTCGATTCACCACGGCGGGCGTCGCCAAGTGGTTAAGGCAGCGGCTTGTGGCGCCGCTATTCGGGGGTTCGAATCCCCTCGCTCGCCCTTCAATCCAACACCGTGTCTGGGTCAGGCGCCCCAGCCAAGATCAGCGCATCCAGCAAGCCATCTCCACCGTGGCGCACCGGATCATGGCAAGGCAAACCCGTCAGTTCCCGCACAGCCTCAAGCGCGTCTTGCGCCTCCTCATCGCCCAGATGGACCGTGTTGAGGGCAACCGCTGCCACCTTGGCTGCAGGGGCGGTGGGCTGAGGCCGCCCGAGGGCTGCCAGCCCCTGCACCACAGCAATGACCTCTGGCAGTGGTGGGATGGGCACATGGGGGGCCGAGCGAATGGTGCTCTGCCCGGCACGGTGCACCAACAGCAGGTGGGTGGGTTGGCAACCGCGGATGAGAGGCAGGGTGGCGGTGGAGCCGGGGTGGCAGAGGGAGCCCTGCCCTTCCACCAAGACCAGGGTTTGGTCAGTCCCCCCCGCCGCCGCCGCCATGACCGCTTGCTCCACCGCGCCGGCGGCGTAGTCGACCCGGACCGCATCGAGAGCGACACCACTACCACTGATCAAGATGCCCGCCTGGCCCGTGCCCACAAAGCGGGCATCCAGACCTCGCCGACAAGCGGCGGCTTGCAGCTCCAGGCAAGCACTCATTTTCCCCACCGACATGTCGGTGCCCACAGCCAGCAAACGGCTGCCCGCCAAACTTGCGGCGCGCGCGGAACCGACAACGAGGTCTTCGGGTTCCCGGCGCAAGTCCCAGATCCAGCGGCCAGGCTGAAGCTTGGCCGCCAAACGGGGGTCCTCGCCCAGCCGGCTGTGGAGTCCACTGGCCACAGAGAGACCCGCCTCCAGGCCCATCACCAGATCGGCATGGAGCTCGGTCGGTAAACGTCCGCCGGACGGAGCCAATCCCACCACCGCCACGGCGCCTGATCGGCCGCCAACAGACGAACGGGCCAGGACGCCTGGAGGAAGCAGGGGAAGGGCCTCCCGCATCGAGGCCACCACCGGAACGGAGCGGCGAATGCCCGTGACCAACTCCAGATCCGCCCCGGCGTGGTCAGGATCGATCACCGCGACGATCGGTCCCCTCCGGTAACGCAACATGGCCAAGCCTGTTTTGCCGCCCAGATTGTCCAGGCCATGGTGTTGAAGGAGCACCAGCGGGGCGTCGGAGGGCAGCATCAGCGGAGTGGAACGCGCAAGGTCACCCCCAGTCCCGGGGTGGTGCCAGCGCACAACCGGTCACCCTCGAGAGTGGGGCCCGAAAAGGGATCGTTGACAAGGTTCAGATGACTGTCCAGGTCGGGCCAGCGCACCAAGGGCAGCAGTTGGGCCGCGGCCCCATTGAGCAGAGCGCTATCGGAGTAGCAGCCGAGCATGACATCGAGAGCAAGCCGGCGGGCGGCCTGGGCCATCAGCAAGGCCTCGCTGAGCCCGCCGCTCTTGAGCAGCTTGATGTTCACCCCGTCGACATAGGGCGCCAGGCGCACCACATCAGCCAAGTTCCAGCAGCTCTCATCCGCCACCAGGGCAATTGGGCAATCGAGTTCCAGGGCCGCGAACGCAGCGGCATCCGCCTCGGGATCCTCCAATGGCGGCAGGGGCTGCTCAACCAACACCACCCGCTGCGCGGCGAGCCAGCCCACCATGGCGCGCGCCTGCTCAAGATCCCAGCCGCCATTGACATCAACCT
The DNA here is from genome assembly GCA_035284785.1 of Cyanobacteriota bacterium. Taxonomy (GTDB): domain Bacteria; phylum Cyanobacteriota; class Cyanobacteriia; order PCC-6307; family Cyanobiaceae; genus Cyanobium. The sequence goes on from JAYKHK010000038.1 coordinate 13,741, forward strand.
GCAGCTCGCAGGCGATGCCCCCAACTTGCTGGCGGCGATCCAGGGCATCCGCCACCGCCACCACCAGGGCTCGATCGTGGTCCAGGCCATCGGCGCTGCCCAGCTTGAGCTTGACGCGGGTGGCGGGCAACTGGCTCCACCAGCGATCCAGCCTGGCGAGCACAGCCTCCACAGACCCGAGTCCCAGGGTGACGCTGGTGGGGCTGATGTGCTGGGGATCCAATCCCCAGAGCTGCTGCACTGGCAGATGCAGTCGCTTGCCCCACCAATCGAGCAGCGCCAGATCGACGGCACAGCGGGCCGGCGGCGAGAGTGGATCAAGGAGGGGCTCCAACGCCTGGCGGGGCTGGGGGGAGAAAGGCGCCAAACGTGGACGCAGGGCCTGCAATTCAGCGGCGATGGCGGCCGTGTCGAACTGGCGATGACCGGTGTCCAAACCTCCTGTCTCGCCGATACCAATCAATCCCTCGTGTTCCACCTCCACCAGCAAGTGCTCCACCGCGGCGGTGGTGCCACGGCTGATGGCCAGGGGCACGGCTTTGCTGAGGGGAAAACGACGCAAACGCAGTTCCATCTCTTCAAGCTGCCACAGGGAAACCCGCTCAGCGATTGTGACTGATATGTGAAGGCGCTGACTTAAGCTGCGCCATCTCATGGCAGCCGAACTTTTGCAGTCCCCCCCGCAGCCACGGCAAACCGGCCTGGACGCCAGCCCTTCGCCGTTGTTTCCTGTGAAGGCTGGGGGCCCCTCCAGCCCCACGGCCAACCTGAAATCCTCCGCCACAACTGAGCTGTTCCCCACCACCGGCCCCTCCCGGGGTCGCCCTGTGCAAACGGCAGACGGGCAGGCTCCTCCGCCCCCCGAACCGGTGAAAGCCGAGATCACCCCTGGCTGGATCATGGCCAGCATTCCCTACGGCCTGATGCATCTGGCCTGCCTGGGCGTGTTTTGGACAGGCATCAGTTGGGACGCCGTGCTGGTGTGCCTGGCGTCTTACGTCATTCGCATGTTTGGCGTAACGGCCGTCTACCACCGATATTTTTCCCACCGCACCTTTCGCACCAGCCGTTTCTTCCAGTTTTTGCTGGCCCTGCTCGCCACCTCCTCGGCTCAGCTTGGCCCCCTCTGGTGGGCGGCCACCCATCGCCACCACCACGCCACTTCGGACACGGAGATCGACCCCCATTCCCCTCGCCACCACGGCTTCTGGTGGTCGCACATGGGCTGGTTTCTGCACCCCGACCATCGCCAGGAGAACCACAAAGCCATCCGGGACTACGCCCGTTTCCCTGAACTGGTGTTCATCGATCGCTGGTCCCTGCTAAGCCCAACCCTGCTGGCCATCGCCACCTTCGCCCTGGGCTGGGGGCTTCAACAGGCGGGCAGGCCCACATCTGGCATGCAAATGCTTGTTTGGGGTTTCTTCGTCTCGACAGTGCTCCTCTATCACGGCACCTACACGATCAATTCCCTGTCGCACGTTTTTGGCAGCCAGCGCTTCAATACCGGCGACGACAGTCGCAACAATTTTTTTCTGGCCCTGATCACCCTTGGCGAGGGTTGGCACAACAACCATCACCACTGCCAGTCCAGTTGCCGGCAGGGCATCTACTGGTGGGAGATCGACATCACCTATCTGGCGCTGGCCCTCATGGCACGCTTGGGTTTGGTGTGGGATCTGCGGCCCGTGCCCCAGTCGGTTTATCAGGAGGCTTCCAGGGTCCGCAGCCTGGCCAGGAGAGCGGGCCCCAGGTGACGGTTGCGGGCTGGCGAGCCTGTCGGAGAATGACTCCATGAGCTTCCCCGTCTCCAGCCCCAGCTCCCCCTTGGAACTGCAAGGCCTCCAGCCAGACTCCCGCGAGGCCGGTTCGGTCTCCAGCTCAACGGCTGCGCAGACGCAACGGCGCGGCAGCTACTGGATCACCACCTTTGGCTGCCAGATGAACAAGGCCGATTCCGAGCGGATGGCCGGCATCCTGGAAGCTCGGGGGTATTCCCCGGCCAACGATGAACACAGCGCCGATCTGGTCCTGTACAACACCTGCTCGATCCGCGACAACGCCGAGCAGAAGGTGTATAGCTACCTGGGCCGTCAGGCGATCCGCAAACGGGCCAATCCCGAACTCATCCTTGTCGTGGCGGGCTGTGTGGCCCAGCAGGAGGGGGAATCCCTCCTGCGGCGCGTGCCAGAGCTGGATCTGGTGATGGGCCCCCAGCACGCCAACCGACTGGGCACGTTGCTCGAGCAAGTGGAACGCGGCACCCAGGTGGTGGCCACCGAGGAGCACCTCATCCTCGAAGACATCACCACCGCCCGGCGTGACAGCGCGGTGTGTGCCTGGGTGAATGTGATCTATGGCTGCAATGAGCGTTGCACCTACTGCGTGGTGCCCGCCGTGCGGGGACGGGAGCAAAGCCGTTGGCCGGAGGCCATCCGCCTGGAAATGGTGGGTTTGGCCGAGCGTGGCTACAGGGAAGTGACTCTGCTGGGCCAGAACATTGATGCCTACGGGCGCGACTTGCCTGGCATCACCCCGGAAGGCCGCCGGGCCCACACCCTCACGGACCTGCTGCATCACGTGCACGATGTGGAGGGAATCGACCGTCTTCGCTTCGCCACCAGCCATCCGCGCTACTTCTCCGAGCGGCTCATCGATGCCTGCGCTCGCCTGCCGAAAGTGTGTGAACACTTCCACATTCCCTTTCAGAGCGGCGACGATGAGGTGCTCAGGGCCATGGGTCGGGGGTACACAGTGGAGCGCTACCGCCGCATCCTCGAGCGCATCCGCAGCCAAATGCCCGATGCTGCGATCAGTGCCGATGTGATCGTGGCCTTCCCAGGGGAGAGCGAGGCCCAATTTCGTCGCACCCTCGCGCTGATTGAAGAGATCGGCTTTGACCAGGTGAATACAGCGGCCTATTCCCCACGCCCCAACACCCCCGCCGCCGTATGGCCCCACCAGCTCCCAGAGACGGTGAAGGTGGAGCGGCTGCAGGAGCTCAATGCCCTGGTGGAGCGCACAGCCCGCCGCCGCAACGAGCGCTACCTGGGACGCGTGGAGGAGGTGCTCGTGGAAGGGGTCAACCCCAGGGATGGAAGCCAAGTGATGGGGCGCACCCGCACCAATCGCCTCACCTTCTTCCCCGCCACCGATGGCCGCGGCGGCAGCCACAAAGCGGGGGATCTGGTGCCCGTTCGGATCGAGACGGTGAGAGGGTTTTCCCTGAGCGGACAACCGCTGGCTTCAGGGGGCAACTAGGGTGAGATGAAGGATTTGGCCTTGATGGAGGCGGTGCTGCATCCCCACCAAGAGCTCCTGGTGATGCCAGACGATGGGGCCCAATCAGTTGTGGCCTTGATCGATAGCGCTCACTCTCTGCTGCTGCTCAAACAATTCAAGCTGGACTCAGCGGTGGTGCTCGATGCCCTCCACCGGGCCAAGCAGCGGGGGGTGGATGTGAGAGTGATGCTCAACCCCCACACATCAGGCGGGGATCGGTGGAACGATGAATCCTTTTCTCGTCTTCAGGGCTGGGGAATCGCGACAGCCTGGACGAGTGAAGCTTTTCCAGTGACCCATGAGAAATCCATGCTGATTGACGGGGAAGCAGCATTGATCTCCACCTTCAATCTTGCTGATAAATATTTCAACGAAACCCGAGACTATGGCGTACTAAGTCGCAATGCAGCCGTGGTCGCCCAGGTGGGCGCCGGCTTTGAAGCCGATTGGCAGCGCACCTTCTTTTCTCCTGATCTCAACGTGGGGCTGGTCTGGAGCAGCGCCCACAGCCGCGGCCAGATGGCTCGCTTGATCGATGCAGCCCAGCACACGCTCTGGATCCAACATCCCAAGTTTGTGGATGCGGTGATCCTGGAGCGCATCATTTGTGCCCGTGAGCGGGGGGTCAAAGTGCGTGTGCTCTGCGGTGGCAAGCACGGCATCAGCGATTGGGACATCTACGACACCTTCTCCTCCTTGAGAGTGATGCAGCGCTTCGGTGTGAAAGTGAGGCGGCAGAAGCATCTCAAGCTGCATGCCAAATTGATTCTTATCGATGGCAGCTACGCCCAAACTGGCTCGATGAACATTGATCGCAGTGCCTTTGATCTCAGGCGGGAACTAGGTATCGAAAGCGATGCGAAAGAAGTGGTTGAGCGGCTGAAAGCAACGTTTGCAGCGGATTGGAAAGCCGCAAAAACATACATTGCCCCCGATCCTCTCGATCCCACCTTTCACGAGGAGGGCGAGCTGCCTCCCGATCCCCACTTCGTGCATGACTAATCCAGACTCTCTTGCTCCCGCCCCCAGCCTGAGAGAGTTGTTTGTCGGCCTGTTGCAGGTGGCACTCTCCTCCTTTGGTGGAGGTCTCTCGGTCTGGAGTCAGCGCATCCTGGTGGAGCAACGCCGCTGGATGAGCAACGACGCCTTTCTCACCGGGCTCACAGTGGCCAGGCTGCTTCCTGGGCCCAATCAAATCAACCTGGCGGTGTACGTAGGGGCGAGCTTTCGTGGGCTCCCCGGAGCGCTGGCGGCGCTGGCCGGGATGTTGGCGGTGCCATTCAGTTTGTTGATGGGGGTTGGCATGATTTATTTCCACCTGCACGGTCTACCCATGGTGGATCGGGTTTTGGCCGGCATGGTTGCTGTCGCCGCAGGTCTAGCCCTGTCAATGGGATTCAAAATTCTGCCCACTTACATGGGAGATCCTGTTGCCCTGCTCTTGGCCGCTGGAGTGTGGATCAGCATGGTGGTGTTCAACCTGCGGCTTGTGCCTTTGCTTTTGGTGATCGCCCCCCTGGCCATGGCCTGGTACTGGCCTCGTCAAGGTGAAGAGCCTCGTCCGTGATGGGCTCCTTATGGATGGGGCTGATGGGGGCGGTGAGCGCCTGCGAGCCCCAAAGGCTCTCAGACCTGGGACAACTCATCAAGGTCATGGGCACCTTCATGGGACTCTCGTTGTTTTCGCTTGGAGGCGGGAACACTCTGCTGGGCGAGTATCACCACCTCAGCGTGGAGGTCTATTGCTGGCTCAGCACAAGCCAATTCAATGATCTTTATGCCTTGGCAGAGGCTGCACCGGGCCCGAGTTCCATGCTCGTGGGTCTGTTGGGGATGGCTGCCGCATGGCGGGAGGGCCCCTTCTGGGCTCTGCTCTCGGCCTGTGGAGCCGAGATTGCCATCCTGCTGCCTTCCACGCTGTTGGTGGTAGCCGCCAGCTTGAGCTGGAATCGCTTCCGCCACTCTCCATGGCGACTGGCCTTTGAGCGGGCCATGGGTCCTCTGACGCTTGGGGTGCTGTTCGCCGTGGGGGTGAAGATCCTGCGTCTCTCCGATACCAATCCAATCGGGATGGTGGTTTCTGGGGTGGTATGTGCCCTTGTGGTGTTCACCCGTGTCTCTCCCCTGTGGATGATGGCGGTGGCTGGCCTGCTGGGGGGGTTCGGAGTCATCCATCGCTGAGAGTTCTCAGCAGACCTCTGGTGCCTTTGCGCGGCACTGATACCGTTTGGCCTCCGACCTTTGCCGGCCACCATGACCGATGCCTCCAGATCCACCCTTGTTGGCCTGGTGTTCGGAGGGGCCTCCGGTGAACACGCTGTTTCCATTCGTTCCGCCGCCACGGTCTTGGCTGGCCTGCGCAGCGGCGCCAATGCGGAGCGCTATCGGGTGAGCTGTTTCTACATCGATCGCCTGGGGCGCTGGTGGCCCCCAGCGGTGGCTGAAGAGGTTCTTGGCCAAGGCACTGCCCCAGAGATGGCCGATCTCCCTGCCGCTTCCCCTCGGGCCGGCTTTCAAGGACTTCCCGCGGGGGGCCTGGATGTGGAGGTGTGGTTTCCGGTGCTGCACGGCCCCAATGGGGAGGATGGGACCATCCAGGGGCTGTTCACCTTGATGCAGGTGCCCTACGTGGGTTCGGGGGTGTTGGGTTCAGCCATGGGGATGGATAAACAAGCCATGAAGGCGGCGTTTGCCGCCGCGGGCTTGCCCCAGGTGCCCTACTTGAGTTTGTCGCGAAGCGACTTGAGCGGTCCGCCAGACTTCCAGTCCTCCGAAGCCTTGTTGACACATATCGAGACCTCGCTTGGCTATCCCTGTTTTGTCAAACCAGCCAACCTGGGCTCGTCGGTGGGAATCAGCAAGGCCAGCGACCGCCTCAGCCTTGGCACGGGGCTCGCCGCGGCTGCTGCCCTCGATCCCCGGCTGGTGGTGGAAAAGGGGGTGGTGGCTCGCGAACTGGAATGTGCCGTTCTGGGCCCCAGCGCGTCCTTGCGGGCATCGGTGGTCGGGGAGATTCGGTTCGATGCCGACTGGTATGACTACGAGGCGAAATACAGCGAAGGACGCAGCCACACGCTCATTCCCGCTCCCGTTTCCGAGGAGGTGCAAGCCAGGGCACGTGCCATGGCGATTTCCGCCTGCCAAGCCGTGGGCGCATCCGGCCTGTCGCGGGTGGATTTTTTCTACAGCGAATCTGAGGATGCCCTTTGGCTCAATGAGATCAACACCTTGCCAGGTTTCACCAGCCAAAGCATGTATCCCATGCTTTGGGCCGCCAGTGGGATGCCCCTGACAGAGCTTCTCCACCGTTTGCTACAAGACGCGAGAGAATCTGCCGAGTTTCAGCAGATCGCTCCTTAACGCCATGGGTCAAGGACTCCTTTGGGTGCCCCTGTTGCTGGTGTTTGTGCTCCTGACTGGCCTCGGTTGGTTGGAGCGACGACGGCAGCGTCTCTTTCGAGACTGGGCAGCCGGCGCCGAGCTGGCGAAACTCGACGCAGCGGGAGCAGCTCGACTGGTGAATGGCGTGTTGAGCTGGGCCACCTTTGAAGCGGGCAATTTTCGAGAGCTCGATTCGTTTGAAGTCAAACAACTTGAACTCACCGAATTGCTCTCTCTGCGATCAGGTGAGGCCCCTCTCACGGAAGAGAGTCAGGGTGCCTGCAGACTGCGCTTGGTGGGAGGGGGTCAACAAAAGGATTTGCCCTTCAGCGAGGCCGAGCGTGCTCGGCGATGGATGGATGAATTGATGGCCCGCTCCCGGTGTGAATTGTGATGCGACGACAGTCCCCCACGGCCCCTTCCACGCTCCCCGGAGTGGAGCGCAGGCGACAGCTCCGCCAACAGAGGAGGATGGAGCGGCTGCGGGATGGCTGGCGACTTCTCGTCTACGGAAGCTTGGCAACGGGGCTCGGATTCGTTCTGCTGCGGCAGGGGTGGACGTTGCAAGGTCCTGCCCAAGTGGAGGTGAGCGGCAGCAACCTTGTCAGCCGTGATCAGGTGATTGCTGCGGGTCAATTGCGCTTCCCCCAACCTCTCCTTTCCCTCCAACCCAGATTGTTGAGCGCCACCCTGGCGAATTCCCTGCCAGTGGAGCAGGTCAAGGTGACCCGGCTGATGCTCCCCCCTCGGCTGCGGGTGGAGCTGGTGGATCGGGAGGCGGTGGCGCGTGCCCAAAGGCGCACGCCAAAAGGCCCTGAACTGGGCTTTGTGGATCGCACAGGCAACTGGATCCATGCCGACTCCCGCACTCGGGTGCGCCTGGGCGGTCAAGCCTCCATCCAGGTGATCGGCTGGAATGAGCGCTATCGATCCGTTCTTGGCCAGGTTCTGGGGGCCCGCGACAAGATCGGACCTGGCTTGACGGAAATCCGGTTTGAACCGGACGGAGGGCTGTGGATCACCACTCGGGAGCTGGGTCCTCTTCGCCTGGGCCCCGTCGATTCCCAGCTCTCCAGACGGTTGGATGTGTTGGCTCACCTCAACCGCACCCTTCCCCAACGACTTGCGGGAAAGCGTCCTCTCAGCATCGACCTGACGGACCCCGAACAGCCAGAACTTAATCTTCAGGGATCGACCACGACCACCGCCAATGGTCCTGCGCCCCCGCCTCGTCCTCCTGCCAGACCCCACCCCTAGGATCTGCCAGCCATTCCACACAAGGGATTGCGTAGGCGGCGGATCCCGAGGAAGGTATCACCCTCCCGAGACAGACAGCCGGGTCTCTCTTCTGAAGACATAATGCAGCCATTCAGCAACGGCTCCACTCCTCCCGAAGCCACTCCTGCCCCATCGCCTTCCGGGATGAGGTCCTCCTCTGGAGGAGTTGTGCCTCGCGACAACAGCCCTACGTCATCGTTCCCGCAATCGTCCCTTCAGATGAGCCAGAGCACCCCTTCCGCCAATGGGATCATTCCCAGCCAAACGGCACGTATTGAGGTGATCGGGGTCGGTGGCGGGGGCAGCAATGCCGTCAACCGCATGATTGCCACCGATCTCCAGGGTGTGGGGTTTTGGGTGTTGAACACGGATGCGCAAGCCCTGCTGCAAGCTGCAGCTCCTCAGAGGATCCAGTTGGGCCAAACCCTCACCAGCGGTTTAGGCGCTGGCGGCAATCCTCTGATTGGTCAAAAAGCAGCAGAAGAATCCCGTGCAGACCTTCAGAGATCTGTCGAAGGGGCAGACATGGTGTTTATTGCCGCTGGCATGGGTGGTGGCACCGGCACAGGCGCTGCTCCGATTTTGGCGGAGGTGGCCAAGGATTGTGGTGCTCTCACGGTGGGCATCGTGACCAAGCCCTTTGGCTTCGAGGGAAGAAAGAGGTTGCGCCAGGCTGAGCAGGGCATCGCCCAACTGGCTGAGCATGTGGACACCTTGATCGTGATTCCCAACGACCGCCTCCGCGATGCCATTGCCGGGGCCCCCCTGCAAGAGGCCTTTCGGGCTGCTGATGACGTTTTGCGCATGGCGGTGAAGGGCATCACCGAGATCATCACCAAGGCTGGCTTGGTGAACGTGGATTTCGCCGATGTGCGCTCAGTGATGGCTGATGCCGGCACGGCCCTGCTTGGGATCGGTGTGGGATCCGGCCGTTCGCGGGCCAGCGAGGCAGCCCAGGCTGCGATGAGCAGTCCATTGTTGGAATCTGCACGCATTGATGGCGCAAAGGGCTGCATCATCAACATTTCCGGTGGCAGGGACATGACTCTGGAGGACATGACCACCGCCTCGGAAGTGATCTACGACGTGGTCGATCCCGATGCCAACATCATCGTTGGGGCGGTTGTGGACGATCAATTGGAGGGCGAGATTCACGTCACCGTGATTGCCACCGGCTTTGAAAGCGGTGGTGCCTACCGCCCGGAGCGAGCGCCTTCCGCCTTCACTTCAGCCCTTGAAGAGTCAGCGGCTCCTGAGAGAGGAGCAAAAATTCCACCCTTCCTGGTGAACCGCCAGGCTCGACTGGACTCAGAGGGGTGACCCGGAGACCACGCCTGCCAAGAGCATCCCGTATGGCTGCTACCTTCCGGTCCTGACCAGGTTTGGGCGTCTCGGCCGCGTAGATCCGGGCCAGGACAATCTTACCCTTCCACCAATAGGCTTGTTCCCCAGCAGACGTTCCACCTTGCCTCAACGCCCCGGCGACCTTCTTCTGCGCAAACAAGCTGGCTTGCCCATCACCATCCTCACTGCCTGGGATGCCCTCTCAGCTGCGATGGTGGGCGAAGCGGGCGTAGATGCCGTGCTGGTTGGCGATTCCCTCGCCATGACCGCCCTGGGTCACCCCACCACCCTGCCGGTCACCTTGGACGAGATGCTTCACCATTGCCGCGCAGTCGGCAGGGGACTGCGCGGCTTTGGGGGGGGGGAGGCACCGCTGGTGATCTGCGATCTTCCCTTTCTGAGCTATCAGTGCAGCCTCGATGAGGCCATGGCTGCCGCTGGCAGGGTGTTGAAAGAAAGCCCTGCCGCCGCAGTAAAGCTTGAAGGGGCAGAGCCGGAAACTCTGGCAGCGATCGACCGCATGGTGCGCATGGGCATTCCGGTGATGGCCCATCTGGGCCTCACCCCCCAGTCGGTGCATCGGCTCGGCTTGCGAAGGCAGGCCACAGATCCCTTGGCCCAAGAGCGGCTGTGTCAGCAGGCCCTGGCCTTGGAAGCCAAGGGCTGTTTCGCGCTGGTGGTGGAGCACATTCCCGACGCCCTCGCCACGGACCTCAGCAGGCGTCTCACCATTCCCGTCATCGGCATTGGCGCAGGAGATCGCTGCGATGGGCAGGTGCGGGTCACAGCGGATCTGCTGGGCTTCACGGACCGCCAACCTCCGTTTGCTCCGCCTTTGCTGGATGGGCGTCGGTTGGCGGTTGAGGCGCTGCGGGGGTGGATTCACCAGCAAAAGCCGGCTGGGAAGCGGGCTGTTCCAGCCACCACACCAGAAAGTCCCGCAACACCGAGTTGCTAAGCGCCAGGCCTTCTGGATCAGACAGACGCCAACGCTCGCCTTCCAGGCAGAGCCAGTGGCGCTCAATCCAGGGGGAGAGGCGAGCCTGAAGGGTGTGCAGATCGCCTGGGGAGAAGCCATGGGCTGCGAGCAGCCGAGCCAGGTTGACCCCCTCCCGTCGCCGAAGCCCAACGATCACAAGTTCATCGAGGGGAAAGGCCTGCGGTGTCTGCTCTCGATCAGCTCCCCGCTCCGCCAGCCAGAGCGCATAGCCCTGGCGGGTGCGGGGCCTGGGCAGCCGGCGCCCGAAAGGGGCTTCCGTTGCCCCCATCCCAAAACCCCACCAGCCCGCGCCACTCCAATACACCCGGTTGTGGCGGCTCGCATGGCCGGGGAGGGCATAGTTCGAGATCTCGTAGCGGCCATAGCCGGCCTCCCGCAAGCGGGAAGCGGTCAAGTCCATGAGATCGGCAGCCCAATCATGCTCAGGCATCTCCAGCTGCCCCAGCTCCAGCCTCCTGGCAAACACCGTGCCTGGCTCAATGCTCAGGTCGTACACCGAAAGATGGGGCGGGCGCAGTTGGATGGCTTGCTCCAGCTGCAGCTGCCAGTGCGAACGCCATTCTGTCAAGGATGGCGAGGAGGGATCCTCCAGCAGAGGCGGAATGCCTTGGATCAGGTCCAGGCTCCAACTGCGCAGCCGTCGCTGCTGGCGGGCCTCGTGGAGCCAACCAGCGGCCTCCAGAAGCTGGTGTCGTCGATGGTGGCGCCCCAGTCCCTGGAGCACGGTGTCGTCAAAACTCTGCCCCCCCAGGCTGACCCGATTGATGCCACAACGAATCACCCCCTGCAGGCGGGCTTCATCAAACGTGGCGGGATCCATCTCGAGGGTGATCTCTGCCCCCTCTGCAAGGCCGTAGCGCGCTTGCAAAGCTGCCAGCACCCCCTCCACCTGATCTGCCGTGAGCAACGAGGGGGTGCCCCCACCGAAATACACCGTTGAGAGGGGAGGCCCGCCAGCGGAGGTGGCGATGTCGTGATGGAGGAGCTCCAGATAGCTGGCGATGCTGGGACTGCAGCTGCCATCTGCTTTGTCGCCTAGCGGCACCACCGGAAAATCGCAGTAGAAGCAGCGCCGCAAACAAAAAGGGATGTGAACATAGGCAGCCCTGGGTGGGGGAAGCGTCACGAGCGGTTACCCCTTCCTGGCAAAACGGCGAAGATCAGGCATGCTTCGGGGCTGATGCAAAAGGCGGCCACGCACAGTCGCCATGGTGAACGTTCTCATCCTGCTGCTCTTCCTTCTTTCCGGAGCTGCCACCGGCTGGCTCGGGGTGGATCTGCTGCCCGAGCGCCTGCTGTTGCAGGTCACCAACATGGAGGGGCTGCGCTGGGTGGTGGGAGGCTTTGGCGCCTTTTTTGGGCTACTGGCCGGGTTTTTCTTCCAACAGCTCCGTCGCCGCCTGATGAACCAGGTGCGCAGCATGCCCACCGATCTGCTGATCAGCCGGGCTGTCGGTTTGATTTTGGGCCTGTTGGTGGCGAACCTGCTCTTGGCCCCCATCCTGCTGCTCCCCCTCCCTTGGGAGGTGGTGTTGGTCAAACCGCTGGCCGCCGTGTTGAGCAACGTCTTTTTCGGTGTGCTCGGTTACAACCTGGCCGAGGTGCATGGCCGCACTCTGCTGCGTTTATTCAATCCCGCCAGCGCCGAAGCCCTGCTGGTGGCGGAGGGCGTGCTCCAGCCAGCTTCCGCCAAAATTCTCGATACGAGTGTGATCATCGATGGCCGCATCCAAGGCCTGCTGGCGTCGGGTCTGTTGGAGGGACAGGTGATCGTGGCCCAGGCGGTGATCGATGAGCTGCAAGCCCTGGCTGATTCCAGCAACGCAGAGAAACGGGGCAAAGGCAGGCGCGGGCTGAAATTGCTGCAATCCTTGCGGGAGGAGATTGGGCGGCGGATGGTGATCAACAGCACGCGCTACGAGGGCAAAGGAGCCGATGAAAAGCTGCTCAAGCTCACAACGGATACTGGAGGCACCCTGCTGACAGCGGACTACAACCTGGCCCAGGTGGCTCGCCTCCAGGAGCAAAAGGTGGTCAATCTCAGCGAACTGGTGATTGCCCTGCGTCCGGAAGTCCAGCCTGGCGACTCATTGCAGTTGAAGATTGTGCGGGAGGGCAAGGAAGCGGATCAGGGGGTGGGCTACCTGGAGGACGGCACGATGGTTGTGGTGGAAGAGGCCAGACAGCGCATCGGGGAGAGGCTGACCGTCACCGTGACTGGCGCGCTTCAAACCCCCACCGGCAGGATGGTGTTCGCCCGCCAGGATCGTGAGCGCCCCCGTGATCCAGCCGATCGGGCAGGGGTGAAGGGGGGAGGAAAACCCATGGGTTCCACTGAGCAACCCCCGGCCGGCCCCAGCTAAGGTGCACTCTGCCTGGGCATGTTTGCGGATGACGGTGTCAGCTCCCTACTACGGTGATTCCGCGGTGCTGCGCACGCCACCTCCAGACCTGCCCTCCCTGCTGCTGAAGGAGCGGATTGTCTATCTGGGGTTACCTCTTTTTTCCTCGGACGACACAAAACGACAGCTGGGAATTGATGTGACTGAGCTGATCATCGCCCAGTTGCTCTACTTGGAATTTGACAATCCCGAAAAACCGATCTACTTCTACATCAATTCCACAGGCACCAGCTGGTATTCAGGCGACGCCATCGGGTTTGAAACGGAGGCTTTCGCCATCTGCGACACCCTCCGTTACGTCAAACCCCCCGTGCACACGATCTGCATTGGCCAGGCGATGGGCACCGCGGCAATGATTCTCAGTGCCGGCACCAAGGGACAGCGAGCCGCCCTTCCCCATGCCTCGATCGTGCTGCATCAGCCCCGTTCGGGGGCGCGCGGCCAGGCCAGCGATATTCAAATCCGGGCCAAAGAGGTGTTGCACAACAAGCACACCATGCTGGAAATCTTGGCAGATAACACTGGCAAGTCTGTGGAGCAGCTCGCCAAGGACTCCGATCGCATGACCTACCTCACCGCGGAAGAGGCCATGAACTACGGGTTGATCGATCGGGTGCTCACCAGCCGCAAACAACTCCCCGTCGCCGCAGGCGTTGGTTAAGGCCGCTCCAGCCTGCTTCATCGACACTGGCTCGAAAGCCTCCACCACCCTCCACCCCTTTTCCACCATGCCCATCGGTACCCCGAGCGTCCCCTACCGCCTCCCTGGCAGCCAATACGAACGCTGGGTGGACATCTACACCCGTCTCGGCGTCGAGCGCATCCTTTTTCTTGGCCAGGAAGTGAGCGATGGTGTCGCCAATAGCCTGGTGGCGCAGATGCTCTACCTGGACTCGGACGATAACTCCAAACCGATTTATCTCTACATCAACTCCCCAGGTGGCTCGGTCACAGCTGGTTTGGCCATCTACGACACGATGCAATACGTCAAGTCAGACGTCGTCACCATCTGTGTCGGACTGGCAGCAAGCATGGGGGCTTTCTTGCTGGCGGCGGGAACCAAAGGGAAGCGGCTGGCTTTGCCCCACAGTCGCATTATGATTCACCAGCCCCTCGGGGGCACGAGCCAACGGCAGGCCAGCGACATTGAAATTGAAGCCAGGGAAATCCTGCGCATCAAAGACATGCTCAATCAATCCATGGCGGACATGACTGGCCAAAGCCTGGAGAAGATCACCAAAGATACGGATCGCGATTACTTCCTCAGCGCTGCCGAAGCCGTCGATTACGGCCTGATCGATCGTGTGATCGCCCATCCGAGCGAGGCTTGAGGCCACCGCCTCAAGGTGGTGCCTGACGCGCCCGTAACATTGCCGTTTGCTCCAGCCCCGTTTGCATGGCCCAGCTTTTTTACGACTCCGACGCTGATCTCAACCTGCTGAACGGCAAGACGGTGGCCATCATCGGCTACGGCTCCCAGGGCCACGCCCATGCCCTCAACCTCAAGGACAGTGGGATCAACGTGGTGGTGGGTCTCTACGACGGCAGCCGCTCAGCAGACAAAGCCAGGGCCGATGGACTTGAGGTGCTGTCGGTCTCCCAGGCTTGCGCCAAGGCTGATTGGATCATGATTCTGCTGCCTGATGAGGTGCAAAAGGCGGTCTATGAGAAGGAGATTGCCCCTCACCTAAGCCAAGGGAAAGTCTTGAGCTTTGCCCACGGTTTCAATATTCGCTTTGGCTTGATCGTTCCCCCAGCGGATGTGGATGTGGTCATGATTGCCCCCAAAGGCCCTGGCCACACCGTGCGCTGGGAATATCAGAATGGCCAGGGAGTGCCCTGTTTGTTTGCAGTGCATCAGGATGCCAGCGGGCAGGCCCGCGCTCTCGCCATGGCCTACGCGAAAGCCATCGGTGGCACCCGGGCCGGCATCCTTGAAACCAACTTCAAGGAAGAAGCTGAAACAGACCTTTTTGGAGAGCAGGCTGTCCTATGCGGCGGACTCAGCGAGCTGGTGAAAGCAGGGTTTGAAACCCTTGTTGAGGCTGGCTACCAGCCGGAATTGGCCTATTTTGAGTGCCTGCACGAAGTGAAGCTAATTGTGGATCTTATGGTCAAAGGTGGGCTAACTGCCATGCGTGATTCGATTTCGAATACGGCTGAGTATGGGGACTACGTCAGTGGTCCTCGCTTGATCACCGCTGAAACAAAAGCTGAGATGAAGCGCATCCTCAGTGACATTCAAGACGGAACGTTTGCGCGGAAGTTTGTTGCCGAATGCGAGGCTGGCAAACCCGAGATGACCCGCATCCGCGAGCGTGACAGTCAGCATCCCATCGAGGAAGTGGGCAAGGGTTTGCGGGCTATGTTCAGCTGGCTCAGGGCCAGCTGAACACAAGCTGGGCGGCAATCACCCCTGTGCCCCACCCTGCCCTGTTGGTGGTTTTCGCCTGTGGGCTGGATCGATTGGTGGGAGATCCCCGCCGTTGCCTGCATCCCGTGCAGGTGATGGGGTGGTGCATCGATCGTTTGCGACACCTCAGCGAGGCCTGGGCGGGAGATACCCCTTGGAAGCTCAGGCTGGCTGGGGGGGCACTCACCCTTCTGCTGACTGTGGGAGCCGGTGGAGCGGGATGGCTTGTGGAGCAAGCGGCGTGGTCGACGCCTCCATGGGGCTCGATCCTTGTGGTGATTGGGCTGGCTAGCGCTCTGGCGGGACGCAGCCTGGAGCAGGCCGTCCGCGGGGTGCTAACCGCCCTTCCGGACTTGCCCTTGGCCCGCGCGCGCCTGGGCTGGATTGTGGGGCGAGAGGTGGAGCTGCTGCCCGAAGCGGACATTCTGCGGGCTGCCGCGGAAACCACGGCGGAAAATGCCGTGGATGGACTCTTCGCCCCATTGTTCTGGATGCTGGTGGGCGCTTGGCTCTGTGGGCAATGGAGAGGGGCACCCGGCCCTCTCGCCCTGGCCTGGATCTTCAAAGCCAGCAGCACATTGGATTCGATGTTGGGTTATCGGCGCGGACGGTTGCGCTGGCTTGGCACGGCGGGGGCCCGCCTCGATGATGGGCTGACATGGATCCCCGCTCGCCTTGTGGCGCTGACCTTGCCACTGGTGACAAGCCGTCCTTGGAGGTGCCTACCCCAATTCCTGGAGGCGTTGCGAGAAGGGGCAGCCGATCCATCCCCCAATGCCGGAGTCTCCGAGGCGGCCTATGCCCATGCCGCGCGAGTGCGATTGGGCGGCAGAAACCGGTATGCCGATGGTTGGCGAGAAAAACCGGTGCTGGGAGGCAACTTCAAGCCCCCAGATCAACAAGCCATCACCAAAATGTTGAACCAGACGCTGCGGTTGGAGATCGCCTGGCTTGTGGCGACCGCTGCGTTGAGTCAGTAGGCTCCCCGATCGCGTGGATTCAAAACCACCATAATGGTTTGAGCAACGATCTTCAGGTCCATTAAGAAATTGCGAGAGCGTGCATAGCGAAGATCGAGCCGAACACGCTGCCTGTAAGAAAGGTTATTGCGGCCTGAAACCTGCCACAATCCAGTCATACCGGGCCGAACGGCCAAGACTTCATTCATATGATAACCATAGCGATTCAGTTCAGCTTTCACAATTGGACGAGGGCCAACAACACTCATCTCGCCGCGCAGAACATTCAAAAATTGAGGCAGTTCATCCAGACTCGAACGGCGAAGGAATTTTCCAATTTTCGTGATTCTAGGATCATTCTTGAGCT
>JAYKHK010000039.1:0-4104 GCA_035284785.1 Cyanobacteriota bacterium
TCGAACCGCATCCATTTACTTTCGCAGTGCCTTTGCATCGTCAAACTCACACTCAATGGACGGACCCGGCATCGGCTCGCAGGGTGTCCGCCTGGTCGGCCTAAGATGACTCCGGAATGCAGGTGATTTGCCCGTAAGTGCTCCTGTGGCAGCGGATGTCAGGGATTTGATGGGATTGCAATGGGATTTCATACGTATTCAGTATCAATACGTCACATCCCTGCATTGGCTAGAGCAGCTCCTCCAGTCTGCTGAAACCCATGGGCTCGCGATTCTGGGCGTGCGTTTGGATGATCTGCAGGCAAGAATGCTGCCCCCGTTGTCAATGGGTGCGCCAGTCGGATGAATGATCTAGCGCAGCGGCTTGGCCGTTAGCTGAGGCTCTCAAACAAAGCCAGCTGCCCCGGGCTCTCCTTGCGACGCGAGCGGCGACTGACGCCCGAGCGGGGCGTGGCCAGGCCGGAGCGGCGGGAGCCATGGCGCTCCTGAATGGCATCGGCTCGCTCTCGAAAGCCCGGCCCCTTGCGCACCCCCCACACCCGCTCCCGCGCTTCGCGGGCCGCCTGCTCGTGATCCACGATCGGGAGTGGGTAGTGCACCCCCAGCACGCAGCCGGCCGCCTCCTGCTCAGCAGGCGTCATGGTCCAGGGCGTGTGCAGATGGGCCAGGGGCACCCCCGCCAGCTCCGGTACCCACCGCCGCACATAATCACCGGCAGGATCATGATCCAGCCCTTGCTTCACCGGGTTGTAGATGCGCACGGTGTTGATCCCCGTAGTGCCCGCTTGCATTTGGCACTGCATCCAATGGATCCCCGGCTCGTAATCCACAAACCGGCGGGCCAGCACCAGGCCGCTGTCACGCCAGTGGATCCACAGGTGATAACTGGCCACGGCCATCAGCAGGGCCCGCATCCGGAAATTGATCCAGCCTTCGGCCAGCAGGGCCCGCTGGCAGGCATCCACAAAGGGCAGGCCCGTGCGCCCCTCGCTCCAGGCGGCCAGGCGCTCCGGATCGGTCCGCCGCAGACCTGCATAGGCGGGGTGGGCATCGCGAAACTCCAGCTCCGGCTCGCTCTCCAGCTTTTGCATGAAGTGGCAGTGCCAGTGCAGCCGCTCCTCAAAGGCCTTCGGCCCTCTTCCGCGTCGGCTGGCATGCACCACCTCCCGCATCGAAAGCGTGCCGAAGGCCAGGTGGGGCGACAATCGCGAGCAGCAGTGCCCCGCGGTGAGCGGGCTCGATAGCCCTTTGACGTAACCCCGGCCCCGCTCCCGCAGAAAGCTGACCAACAGCTCCAGGCCGGCCTTTCGGCCGCCATGCTGCCGGTCGGGGCAGGAATCCGGCGCCAGCGCAAGATCCTCCGCGCTGGGCAGGCCCCCCGGCGGCAACGGGTTGAGGGTCAGGTCCCCGGCAGGCTGCAGGCGCTCAGGAGGGCCGAGGGGCTGGGGGGCCATGCGTTCCTCCCACAGCCGCGCCCAGCCATCGCGGCTCCCCAGGGCCCGCACCACCCCCGTCTGGGGACTCTGGTGCCAGGGAATGCCCTGGGTTCGGCACCAGCTGGCCAACGCCCGATCGCGGGCATAGGTCCAGCCGTTGCCTGTTTCCTCGTGGCTGAACAGCCCGGCGATCGGGATCTGGAGCCTCAGATCAGCCAGGACGGGGATCACCTCCCCCATCCGCACCAGCAATGGCGCTCCCAGGTCGGCGAGATCGGCCTGCAACTCCACCAGCGACTCCGCGCAGAAGGCCCACTGGCGGGCGGAAGCATCGGGCTGGGCCCAGAGTTCAGGCTCCACCACATAGAGGGGGAGCACCCTGCCTCGGCGTGCCGCTTCCCGCAGGGGCCGATGGTCGTGCACCCGCAGATCCCGCTTGAACAGAACGACGTGGACAGGCTCCATGGCGACGCACCTTAGGGATGCCTGGCGGGGATTGCTGGCGGGAGGACTGGGATTGAAGCCCTGCTCTCAGGGCCTGGCGCTCAGGAGTGGAACAGCAACACCAGCCCGGATTTCACCTGGTGAAACTCCCGCTCCTCCCGACTCAGGTCTAGCCCGACCTGCAGGCCCTCCTTGAGAGCCACATCGAAAGGGGGAGAGGAGGGTGGTTGCCCTTCAGACCACAACGCCGCAATCCCCACAGGGGTGGCGTGCCAACGAAAACAAGGGGTGATTCCGATTGAGGGCTCCTTGAGGGCATCTTCCAGTAGCTCGCGGATCGCCATCGGGTGTTTGGGCTCAACCAGCAACTCGCACTAGCTTCGGCATCTGAACCCCGAAGGGCAATCGCCTGAGAGTTTTCGTGACACGTCCCCTCAGCGCTGCCTCCTCCGCCCTGCCCCAACCCATCGCTCTGGTGCATGAATGGTTCACCCCCCGTTCGCTGGGGGGGTCGGAACAGGTGGCCCGGGAGCTGGATGCTTTGCTGGCGGGGGCTGGCTCCAGGCCAGATTTGTTTGCCCTGGTGGATGGCGAGAGCCGGCGACCCGACAGTTGGCTGGCGGGTCGCCGGATTCACACCTCCTTCATTCAGCGCCTGCCTTGGGGGGTGAGCCATGTGCAGCAATACCTGCCGCTGCTGCCCCTGGCCATCGAGCAGCTCGATTTGTCCTCCTACCCCTTGGTGTTGAGCAGCAGCCATGTGGTGGCCAAGGGCGTGCTCACCAGTCCGGATCAGCTCCATGTGAGTTATGTGCATACCCCAGTGCGCTACGCCTGGGATCAGATGCACCCCTATCTCGCCAGCTCCCACCTGGCCAAGGGCCCCCTGGGCCCCTTGGTGCGGCTGCAACTTCACTGGCTCCGGCAGTGGGATGCGATCAGTGCCCAGCGACCAAATGCGCTTGTGGCCAATTCACGCTTCACGGCCAGCCGCATCCGACGCTATTGGGGGCGGCGCGCCACGGTGGTTCATCCCCCCGTGGAGGTGGATCGCTTCAGCTGGCAGCGCCCCCGGGAGGATTTTTATCTCAGCGTCTGCCGTCTGGTGCCCAACAAGCGGGTCGACCTGGTGGTGCAGGCCTGCAATCTCACCCGATTGCCGTTGGTGGTCATCGGCGATGGGCCAGAGCGGAGGCGTCTGGAAGCCATGGCAATGCCCAATGT
This sequence comes from Cyanobacteriota bacterium, assembly GCA_035284785.1. Taxonomy (GTDB): domain Bacteria; phylum Cyanobacteriota; class Cyanobacteriia; order PCC-6307; family Cyanobiaceae; genus Cyanobium. The sequence continues at coordinate 3,105 of JAYKHK010000039.1, forward strand.
TCGCTTTCTTGGGCGTTGCACAGATTCCGAGGTGGGCCAATGGCTGGAGCGGTGTCGGGCCTACGTGAACGCGGGCTTGGAGGATTTCGGCATTGCCCCTGTGGAGGCCATGGCGGCTGGAGCACCGGTGATCGCCTATGGCGCTGGGGGCTTCTGTGACAGCGTGCGGCCACTGGATGGGCACACCGCCCATCCCACAGGTGTGTTGGTCCCCCAGCAAAGCGTTGCAGCGCTGGCAGAGGCCCTGGAGCACTTCGCTTCACGGCGCCTTTGGCTGGAATTGCCGCCGGAGGGTCAACGGCTCTGGGCAGAAACCTTCTCGCCGGCCCGCTTCCACCAGCGGATGGGCGAGCATCTGCAGAGGCTGTGGCTGGAGCATCAACGGCGCTTGGCGACCACCAGGGCACCCCTCTCCCTTGCTGTGCCTCTGACATGAGTGGCCTCCTGGCATGGGATTCCTTGGACCAGTCTCCGTAAATTTCGGATGTTGATGCTGGTTGATCAGGGTGCTGAGTGTAGGAACTGCATCACAAGTTCAGTCCAGCAATTTGATTGCGCTGCAGCCAAGCCTGCTAGCTCCTGCTGAACTGATCGATCTTCAGTCGAAGCGTTCGAGGGTTATAAAGCGTGCCGGGGATATCGTGTTTTCCTTCTCTGTCCTTGCAATCGGTGCTCCTGTATTCGTTGCCCTTGCCCTGCTGGTCAAGGCCTCTTCACAAGGCCCGGTTTTTTATGTGCAGCCTCGTATTGGGAGGGATTATAAAAAATTTGGCTGCATCAAGTTTCGTACAATGCGAAAGGATTCAGATAAAATTCTTAAGTCTTTACTGGCCAGCTCACCAGAGCTAAAAAAGGAGTTTGCCAAGGATTTCAAGCTCAAGAATGATCCTAGAATCACGAAAATTGGAAAATTCCTTCGCCGTTCGAGTCTGGATGAACTGCCTCAATTTTTGAATGTTCTGCGCGGCGAGATGAGTGTTGTTGGCCCTCGTCCAATTGT
>JAYKHK010000040.1:0-13533 GCA_035284785.1 Cyanobacteriota bacterium
TCTGCAACACCTGCTCGATGGCGATCCGGCCAGCAACAACCTGAGCTGGCAGTGGGTGGCCAGCGCCTTCAGCCACAAGCCCTACATCTTCAACCGGGCCAACCTGGAGCGCTTCAGCAGCGGCCGCTATTGCAGCGGTTGCCCGGCCGCTGGGCGGGGCGGCGCTGGCGCGCCGGGGGGATGTCCGTTTGAGGCGAGTTATGAGGGGTTGCAGGAGAGGCTGTTCAGGGCGCCCGGAGCCGGCGGGGCCGCGCCCGAGATGCCGCCGAGGCCGGCTGCGACCCTACCCCGGCTCGAGCTGCCGAGGGTGTCTGGCCCGCCAGCCGAGCGCCCCCTGCTGTGGGTGCATGGCGAGGCCCTGGGTCCGGCGAACCCCGCCCTGCGAGCCCATCCCGGCGCCCCGGCGGTGTTTGTGTTTGACGCGGACCTGATCGACGGCCGCACCGCCACCACCGGCGGCCAAGGCGGCGCTGCCCCCGTGCCCCTGGCGCCAGGCCGGCTGCGCTTTCTCAGGGAGTGTGTGGCGGAGCTGCCGGTGGAGGTGCGCGAAGGCGATGTGGTCGGCGAAGTGCTGGCGGCGGCCACGGCGGCCGGAGCCGATGGGCTGGTCACCAGCCGGGCGGTGGATCCGCGCTTTGCGGCGATCGCCCAGCGGCTGGCAGCGGCGCTGCCGCTGCAGGTGTTGGAGCCGGAGCCGTTTGTCCACCTGCCCCACTCGGGGCCAGGATCGCCCGACCTGAAGCGCTTCTCACGCTACTGGCGCAAGGCGGAACCGCTGCTGTGGGGGGGCTGAGCCTCCCCCAAATCCCTAGAGGTCACCAAGCCGTAGCGGGGTTAGCTCCCGAACGCCACCTGACAGGCCGCATTGAGCAGTTGGGCCTGGGCGGCGATGGCCGGCTCCCGACCGTTGAGTTCACCGCGTTGGCAGTCGCCTGTCGCTTCAAAGCGAGTGTCGCCTGTGGCGGCGGTGAAGCGGATCATCTGGTCGCTGGTGGGCTCGATGCTGTTGTAGTAGAGCGTGTAGCCCGCATCCTTCACCACGATCGTGGGCTGGCTGGCGGCAATCGCCTCGTTCACGGCATGGGTGATCATGGCGGAGGTGGCCAAGCTGCCCACCCCCCAGGCCACGGAACGGGTGGTCCACCATCCCCAGGGCGGATTGGTCCAGTTGCCATACCAGCCATAACGCCAAGGCCGCGCCAGCTGCCAGCCCGGCCGCGCCCAGCCGGGCCAATCGTCATCCCATCGCCGCAGCCGATCGACGCCCCGCTCGACCCGACGGTCCCAATCGCGCACATTGTCGCGCCACTCGTCGCGCACATTGTTGCGCCACTCATCGCGCACGTTATCCCTCACCCGATCCCAGTTTTTGTCGACCCGATCAAAACTGCGGCGCACCCGATCCTTGTCGATGTTCTGGATCCCGTCCTGCCAGCGATCCCGGGCGCGGTTCCAGTCATCGCGGTCGACGGAGCGGCGGATGCGATCCCGATCGATGTTGCCCATGCGATTGTTCAGATTGCTTCGGGCCCGATCAAAGTCGCGTCGACCCCGATCGCCATCCCCCAGCTTGCGGCTCCAGCCCCCCTCAGGTCGCCGGTTGCCGCGATCCAAGCCCATGTTGCGACGCCCCAGTCCTGTGGCGCCCCTGCCCCCACCCCTGCCGCCCATGCGGGCGCCCCCGCCACGCCCCCCTCGCTCCCGAGCCAACAGCACCGGAGCCACGGGCTGATCACTCTCTTGGCGGCTTGTGGCGGGGGGCGTCAGGAGCCCGGCGTGCGCGGAGGGAAGGGCCAACGCCAGGGCGAGCAGAGGGGCAAGCTGTCGCATGGCGCTCAGGGGGTTTTGGTGATCTGGCCCCCATCAGGGCAGCCGGCGTCGTAGCAGCTGGCGTCAATTCGCCCATCCTTGCCGAAGTGCACCTCAAGCACACTGCGGCCGATCACCGACTTGCCAAGGTCTTGGCGCACGCTGTTGAGGTAGTTCGGGTTGATGGCGCAAAAGCTGGTGCCATCCAGACAGAGGGCGTTCAGTTCAAAAAAGGCCGCGGCATTGCGCACGCTGCGCCAGCTGTTGCTGCCCTCATCCCACATCTCGATGCGGGTGTAGGGCTTATCGATCACCCGAAATCGCACCTCCTTGGAGCTGAGGCGATGGCGGTATTCGGTGTGGTTGTTGGTGTCAATGGCTTCGATGCGACAGGGCACCGCATCGGTGCCATTGAGGCTGCAAAAGCTGTCCAGGCTGTAAAGCGTTCCTGCCTGCAAGGCCCCGGCAAAGAGCAGCGCAGGGGCTCCCACCAGGCCAGCCGCAGCAGCAAGGCGAGGGGTTTTGGAGGGCAGCGGCATCCCGAGGGAGAAAGGCGCGTTCCCCCTCTAGCTAGGGATCCCCCCACTGTCAGCCAGTCGGTTTACAAACCTGGTGAAACCCGCCGCCTGCCCCTGCAACCGTTGCAGCAGCTCAGGGTCGTTGAAGTGTCCCGCTTCGTCAAACTTGTGGTGCACCCCGGCAATGAACACGCGCTCGGGAAAGACGAAGGCATTGCGGTAGCCAAAGATCAGTTGCAATTGCTCCACCGGACGCAGGGCCCCCCACAGCCCTGCGGCTTCCCCGGTGAAGGCCACCGGTCTGCCTTCAAAACTCTCCGGGAAGGCCAACATATCGATGAATAGTTTGAGCACCCCTGGGAAGCCGCCATTGTATTCTGGTGTCACCACATGCAGCCCGCTGGCATGAAGCACGCGCTGCTGAAATGGAAGGAATGTTGCGGGTTTGCTGGCGTAGGAAGCCGGTTCAAAAATTTCGGCGGGCAGCTCTTGCAGATTCAAAATGCTGGCCTCCACCCCCAGTTTTTGATAAGCCTCAAGCAGCAGCTGGGCGATGCGCAAGGCATTGCAGTTTGGCCGGTTGGTGCCTGAGAGAATCTCAATCATTCCGTTGTCCTCCATCAAGCCACTGCCACCGCTTCTACCACACTCACGGCTGAGGGGGTGGGCATGATGCGGCTGAGCTGAAGACCAGCTCTTTCGAGCAGGGTGGCATATTCAGCCGGGGTTCGTTCTCTGCCGCCTTCCGTCATCACCAGCATGTTGAGATCCAGGAGCTTGCCGGGGAAGGGATCGTTGCCTGGAGGGATCACCTGTTCCACAATCAACACGCGGGCGCCAGGGGCCATCGCGGCGCGGATCGCCCGCAGGATCCGCAAACAGGCGCTGTCATCCCAGTCGTGGATGATGTGCTTGAGAAGATAGGCATCAGCTTCCGGCGGCACTGCCGCGAAGAAATCGCCGCCGCTCACCGCCAGCCGACCCTCCAAGTCTGCGGGGATGGCCACAGGTTCCACCACCCAGGGTTGATCGTAGAGCGTGCCCCTCAGGTGCCCGTGGGTCCGCAGCAGGCCCATCAGCAGTTCGCCCCGGCCGCCGCCCACATCCACCACATGCCTTACCTCTTTGAACGGATAGACCTCCAGTAGGGCCACCGTTTCCTGCCTGGAGAAATCGCCCATGGCGCGATCGAAAATCTCGCCCCGCTCCGGGTGTTGTTGATACCACTCAAAGATCGACTGGCCGTAGCGGTGGCGAAAGGCATTGTCTCCGCTGCGCACACTGTGCAACAACGCATCCCAGCTCAAATAGTGTTCCTCGCCGAGCATGCGGGCGAAGTGGCGCAGCGACTGGGGATGATCGCTGCGCAGGAGCTCTGCCAGGGGCGTTAGCGCAAAGCGTCGCGGCTGGGTTTCACGGAAGAGGCCCAGGCTGGCCAATCCCCGCAGCAGGCGAAAGAGGGCGTCGGGATCTGCGCCACAGCTCTGCGCCACATCTTCCACGTCGCGCTCGCCAAGGGCGAGAGAATCGGCGACGCCCAGCTCCGCCGCGACATGAATCATCTGGGTCACCCAGGCGCCGCTGGCCATGGCCAGCAGTTGATCAACAGGGTTGAGGGAGGGAGAAGACATCGAGCGGAAACGGTTCTCTCCGCTCTAGCTGCGCATCAGGCTGTTGTCAGTCAGGTCGTCTTGTTCTGGCGAAGCGAACACCAAATAAAGAAGGCATTCAACGACTGGATATGGCGAGTTGTCATTTGGGTTGATGTCCTACAAAGCTGGGATGAATCAGGGATTGGATAGACCAGGAAAAACCATCAGGTCGATATGGCCACCGATCGGATGCCGCCACTCTCGAAATTCCTCAGCCAAGGCGTGATGCTCCTGGATCAGAGCCTGAGATTCAAGATCTTGAAGCCGTTGATGCACAAGATCCAACGTATTGTCGATCAGTTGAGCGGCCTGTTCAGACGTCATGGTGGGAAGTGCGAAGGGATGGGGCAAATGAAATCGAAGCGCGTGGTATGGAAAATCGAGTTGTAGCTTTTTAAGGGTCGGATTGGGTGGCGGCTGTAGCGCTGGACACGCGAATCGCTTGCTTGTGCGGAGATGCTCACGACCGTCCCGCCCTCGGCCAGGCTGCCCGGCTTGTGCCGTGTTCAGCCCATGCAGGGGAGGGTTGGCTTGGCCAGCACCTCACGGCAGAAACGGTTGGCGAGGGACGCTGCCAGAGCGATGTTCTCAGCTTCTGTGCGGCCTGAGCTGCGGGTGGGTTTGAAACTGTGGTCGCCACTTGGGATCCATTGCACCTGCACCCGGGGAGACAGGGGATAGCTGGCCACTTCGTCGCGCCGGCCAAACGGGTCCCTCTCCCCCTGCAAGATCAGAGTGGGAGTGTTCAGTCCGGCCAGATGGTCGCTGCGCAACTGCTGGGGCTTGCCGGGCGGGTGGAAGGGGTAGCCAAGGCAGAGGCAACCTCGCACGCCCTCTGGGGCGAGCTCGTCCACCAGCAGGCTGGCCACCCTGCCCCCCAGCGACTTGCCGCCGATGATCAGCGGGGCTGAGGCGGCAGCCAGGGCCACTTCCGCGCGGAAACTGTCTTGCAGCCTGGCCAAGCCATCCGGTGCCCCTTTGCGGCCCGTGAGGCGCAGGCGGGCCATGTAGGGGAACTCAAATCGCACCACCCGCCAACCCTGCGCCGCCAGTCCGGTGGCGATGGCGCCCATGAAGGGGCTGTCCATGGGCGCCCCGGCGCCGTGGGCCAGCACCAGCGTGGCAGGGGCGTTGGGCGGGGCATCGATCAGGCGCGGCACGTCAGTGCCGTCGGGCTTGCGCTCAGGCGTCATCGTCTTTAAGGAAGCGTCCCGCCAGGCGCACGGCCAACACGACAGACGCCACCCCATAGGAGGCAAAGGTGACAACTTGGCCCGGTGTGCCCGCCTCGTAGGCCCCCCGTTGCAGCAGCACCACATCGGCCAGGGAGGCCGCCGTTCCCCAGAGCAACACCCACACGCTCACGTAGGCGACCCCGCGCAGAGTCCGGTTCATGGCTCGCTGGCTGACGCCCAACCCTAAGCCCCAATCCGTTGTGCTCCCCTAAGAGCCTGCGCCGGTGGGGAAGAGGGCCTGGATCTGGAGGCGAATCGTGACATCCCCCAACAGCTCCTCGCCAAGCACATCCGGTTTGGCCACATTCCAGAAGGCCTGCAGGGAGGTGTTGAACGGCTGGCTGCCGATCTGGAAGATGCGGCCGAAGCCGCCACCGATCGGAACGGTCCAGCCCTTGCCGTTGGCGGCAGTCCAGTCGGCTGTGATGATCGGGGAACTGATCAGATACCAGCCAGCGGGCAGGTTGTAGTTGAGGAAGGGTTGGATCAGCATGGCGTTGACATCGCGGCCGCCATCACCGGCAAACGACCAGACGTTGTTGACCAGAACTCCTCCCACCCAGGAGCCCTTGCTGAACACCGCAGCGCCAGCGGGGCCGGCGCTCCAGCGTTGACTGCTGAGTTGCACATCCGTGGCGGAGGGAATCACCAGGGTTGGGCCGAATCCCACCATCAGGTTGCCCCTGGTGCGTGGCACCAGAAACAGAGTGGGGTTGATGTCACCAATGCCGATCACATCGGTTTCACCGGCCAGGGGGCGATGGATCACAGGCACGATGGTGCGGCTGATCAACATGAAGTTGTCGTTCAAAGGGAACGGCACCACCGGCTGCACATTCCAGACATTGAAGGTGCGGTTGGCTTGGGCGCTGGGATCGATCGCCCGCGGAGCCCACTGGCTGCCGGGTGTGCTGTTCCATTGGATCGGAACGCTGATCAGGTTGGCGATGGGGTTTTGGGCCTGTTTGGCCAGGGCTTCTCTGTTGCCCTCCCGCGCTTGTTGCTCCAACACCTCCTCGGAATCGGGATTGAGCTCGGAGGTTGGCGAGGAGGTGCTGCCTTCGGGCGTGGTGATCGGTTGTTGCGCCAAGGTTGTTGGCGCCAGGGCGTCCTCTAGTTCCAGGGGAGAACAATCAAACCCTGCTGTTGGCGTCTTGCAGATGGACTCCCCCTGGCTCGCTGCTGAACTGGCAAGGATCGATGCGGCCAAACCTCCGCAGAGGAGAGGAAGGGCCTTGCGCCAGTGCAGCACCATGGGAGAAAAATCAGACGATACTTTGTTCATTCAGGCCAATTGGCTGACGAAGCGCGCGCGATGCATCCTCAGCCCTGCGTCACCTTCACCCCTTTCCAAAAGGCCACCCTGCCTTTGATCTCCGCCGCTGCGGGTTTGGGTTCCGGGTAATACCAGGCCGAATTGGCGTTCACCTGGCCATCGACAACCACGTCGTAGTAATGGGCCTCCCCTTTCCAACCGCAAACCGTTCGGTGATTGGAGGGGCGAAAACAGTCCTTCTGCAGGGCTTCGGCTGGGAAATAAGCGTTGCCCTCCACAGTCACAATGTCGTCGCTGCGGGCGATCACCGCACCGTTCCAGCTGGCTTGCATGGTGGTCTCTTTCGTCCGCGTCACGTTAGGGGCTTGGGCGCTTCGCGGGGCCTGCCCAGAGCTTTGCAGGCCCGCTGTGCCGCCATCCCCCGTCGGGGTGGCTCACACCCACAAGCGATGCAAGGTTGCAAAGAGGCCAATCCCTGCACCGCCACGCGTGCCAGGCTCGTTTCAGCCCCCGAGTTGCTCTTCCCCCGTGACGCCCTCGCCGGATCGTTTTGATTACCGGGTCGCCTGGTATCCCTTGGCACCGTTGCAGGATCTGGATCCGGCCCTGCCGACCGCCGTGGAGCTGCTGGGCCGCCGCTATGTGATTTGGCGACCGGCGGGGGAGGGCTTTCGGGTGTTTCTCGATCTCTGCCCCCACCGGCTCGCGCCCCTGAGCGAAGGGCGGCTGGATCCGGCCAGCGGCCAGTTGATGTGCAGCTACCACGGCTGGTGTTTCGATGGGGAGGGACTGTGTCGCCGCATCCCTCAAGCCAGCCCGCCGGAGCCCAAGCCGGATCGGGCCCGCCATTTGGCCGCGACGGCGCTGCCGGTGCGGGAGGCGGTGGGGTTGCTCTGGCTCTGGCCCGCTGGGGAGCAGGCCGACCTGGCGGCGACCACGCCTCTGCCGCTATCTGCTTTTGCCAAGGCGGAAGACGGTTTTCGCTGGGGCTCGATCGTGCGGGATCTGCCTTACGACTGGGCCACCCTGGTGGAAAATGTGGCCGATCCTGCCCATGTGCCTTTTGCCCACCACGGCGTGCAGGGGCGGCGGGAACGGGCGATGCCTCTGCCGATGCGGATGGTGTGCGAAAGCCGTGAGCTGGTGGAGGCGGAGGTGGCCAGCCGGGCGATGGCCATCAACACCCGTCTGATCTTCCAACCCCCCTGCCTTCTGGAGTATCGCTTCCATCTGCCGGGCGAGCGGCGGATGGGCCTGATCACCTACTGCCTGCCGGTGGCGCCTGGCCGCAGCAGGGTGGTGGCGCTGTTCAGCCACGACTGGACCTTCCCTTGGTGGATGCGGCGCCCCCGCTGGTGGGATCACCTCACGAACCGCAATGAGGTGCTCGATGGCGACCTCTTGATGCTCGATCGGATCGAGCGGGAGCTGGCCCGTCGCCGCGCCGCCGGCGAACCGGCAGATTGGCGCCACGCCTACCGCCTGCCCACGGCCGCCGATCGGATGGTGATCGCCTTTCACCATTGGCTGGAGCGTTATGGAGCCCCGCCCTGGCAGACGCTGCTGCCGGGAGGAACGGTTTCCGCCGCGGAGGGCATGGCGGCGGTGATCCCGGCTTTGAAGTCGCCAGAGGAGCTGCCCGCTCGAGAGGAGATGTTGCTGGATCGCTACCAACAGCACACGCGGCACTGCGCCAGCTGCCGCGGTGCGCTGTTGGCCACCCAGCGGTTGGAGGTGGCGGGGCTGGTGGTGTTGGCCTTGGGCCTGGCGGTGGCGGCCCTGCTGCCCGAGGCCTGGCGCCTGCCACTCGGCCTGCCCCTGGTGCTGCTGGCTTTGGCGGCTGGCGCCGGTGCGGCAGCCCTGCGCTGGGGCCTGGAGCCTTGGTTCCGCTACAGGCCCTACAGGCATGCACGGCGATGAGTGCACGACTGGCCCCGCTTCCCCTTGCCCTGCTCAGCCTCCCCCTGCTTGCGACAGGCACCCCTGCCTTTCCTGCCCCCCTCCCGCTGGAGGCGATGCTTGAGCCTGTGCGCACGCGCCATGGGCTGCCTGCTTTGGCAGCGGCCGTGGTGATCGAGGGGAAGCTGGTGGCCGTCGGCGCGGTGGGAACCCGCAGGGCCGGAGCCCAGATCCCCGTGCGGCGCAACGACCGCTTCCACCTGGGGTCTGACACCAAGGCGATGACCTCCCTGCTGGCAGGGATGGCGGTGGAAGCAGGCAGGTTGCGTTGGACCTCCACCCTGGCGGAGGTGTTTCCTGAGCTGGCTGATCAGATGGCGCCTGGATGGGGAGGTGTGTCCCTGGTTCAGTTCTTGTCCCATACCAGCGGCGTTCCCAGCGACAATCAGGCCTTCCTTTCCCTGCTAGAGCGGTCGAGCGGGGAAGACGGCAACCTCAACGATCTGCGCTACTGGTTGGTGGGGCAGTTCGTGAAGCAGCCGCTGGCCAGCCAGCCGGGCACGCGCTTTGCCTACGCGAACATGAACTATGTGATCGTTGGCGCCATGTTGGAGCGTGTCAGCGGCAAAACCTGGGAGGAACTGATCACAGAGCAACTGTTCCTGCCGCTGAAGCTGGGCACGGCTGGATTGGGACCGCAGGCGACCCTTGGAAAGATCGACGCACCGCTCGGCCATCAGATGGTTGGTGGCCAGCTCAAAGCGATGCTGGCGGGCCCTAACGCCGACAACCCGTCGATCATCGGCCCCGCTGGCACAGCCCACATGTCGGTACTGGATTTTGCGCGCTGGGCCGCTTGGAATGCGGGCGAGGGCAAACGGGGGCCGGCCTTGGTGCGCCCCGAGACGCTGAAAAAGCTCCACACTCCCGTGGTGGCGATCCCGATCGGACCCAACGGGGGGCCAGGCACCCCCACCCGAGGGAGCTACGGCTTGGGGTGGGGTGTGGTGACGGTGAGCTGGGCTCCTGGTCCCCTGATCCAACACACGGGCTCCAACGGCATGAACCTCGCGCACATCTGGCTTGAGCCGAAGCGCGACGTCGCGATGGTGGTGGTCACCAACCTGGGCGGTGACCAGGCGGATGCTGCCCTGCTGGCGGTGGCTGAGCAGCTCTATGGCCGGTTTGCGGGCGTGGAAAGTCGGAGGGCTCCAGCCCTGAGCGGCTCAGCCATTCCGACCAGCCGCTAGGGGGCCGACTCGACCCGGGTCGCCTCCACCATCGGCATCTCCGCGTTGCCCCACGCCCCACGCCCCAGCAGCGGCTGGGCCCCCGGACGGGGCCGCGCCGCTTCACCGGCGGCGAAGGCGGCGTCGGTCCAGGCGAGCAGCAAAGGCCCCAGCACTCCGCCGTCAGCCCGGCCTTCAGGCCTCAAGTTGAAATGGTCACCGCCGTTCACGAGCACCAGCTGGTTGCCTCGCCTGTGCTCCGTGCGCATCGGTTCGATCGCCTCTGGATCCGGAGGCACCACCCAATCGCGGCTGCCGCTCACCAACAGCACCCTGGCGCTCAGATCCGCCCCGGAACCCTTCGGAAACAACAGAGACGCTGGCGGGCTCACCGCTCCCACGGCGATCACCCGCCGATCGCTGATGGCGGCTTTGTTCACGGCGTGCAACCAGCTGCATTGCAAGGTCCAACTGAGGTTGCGGTTGGGGTCATCCAGCTCGTCGCACCGCTTGAGCAGGTTGGCCTCCATCGGCCGCACTCCCGCCAGTTGCAACACCGTCGTGCCCCCCCAGGAATGGCCGAGCACCACCACTTGCTGGCTGTTGACCTTGCTGCGCAAGTCGAGGGAGGAGGCCTGATCCATCACCGCCCTCAGATCCATCGGCCGCAGGGCCAACTCCTTCGGGGAGGGCGGCGGCGCCTTGCCCGCCAGCACGGCCTGCTGCTGGCTGCTGTCGCTGCCTGGATGGCGGGGCAGGATCACGGTGTACCCCCGGCTTGCGAGCAGCCGTCCCCATCCCTCAAAGCTTTTGGGATCATCCCAAAGGCCATGGGAGATGAGCACCAGTCGCCCATTGCCCTGTGCCTGGGGCTCCACCACCACCAGCTGGAGAGGTTGCTTGCGATGGGCCACCGTTAGTTTGAGGGTCCGTGTGGTGGTGGCTCCGCTTGGGGCGGTTGCGGCAGGCGCGGGTGGCGCCGGCGGCAAGCTGGCCAGTAGACGCTCCGCTTCGTCCCGCTGGGCCAGCATGCGATTGCCCAGGTTCCTGGCCTGGGCTAAATCGATGGTGAGCCGTTGGCCGGGCAGTGCCTCAATCAGATCGAGCAGGGTGGGTTTGCCATTCTTGGACGCCTGATCCAGTGCCGCTCGGAGCTTCTGTCCTGTGAGATCAGGTTCCTGGCCCTCCACCTGGCCGAGGGAGGAGAGCACCAGCATGGCCTGCTCCACCAGGGGAGACCCCACCGAACCATCCACGATGTTGGTGAGGGTGAGGGGCACGGGCTGATTCAGCACCTCCCACAGCTGGCGGCCCACGTTTCCATCGGTGGCGCGGTCCAGCTCGGCCAGATCGCTATTGCCGTTGAGCAGGGCCTCCGGACTGCGCAGCTCGCTCACCTTGATGGTGAAGCCTGTATCCAGCATCGGAATCTTCACCACCACCTCCTCCAGGGCCCTGGCAGGAGCGAGGGGGGCCAAGGGAAGCAGGCTGCTGAGCAGGCCCACCAGGCTGGCCCCGAGTCGTCTGTTCAGGCCCCTTGCTGGCCCTCTGTCCAGCCATGGGCGTGAACAGGTGTGGGGAGACGCGGGGGCTGATGCCATTGGGAGGGATGGGGGCATCCGCTGATGGTCCTGCTTCAACAGCCCTTCAACCTATGTGCTGGCCAAGCCCTCCTTATCCCCTCCAGGTGGGCACGCCTCCGGCCAAGAGGGTGCCGCGATGACGCCAGAGGGCTTCCGGGGTGACGGCGATCCCCCTTCGCCGGGCCACGTGAACAGCCTCTTGGGTGGTGCGGGAGGCCTTCAGGGCGTGAGCGAAGGATTCATCCCGCTGGGCCAAAGTTTTGATCTCGTGAAGAGCCCTGACTTGGTCGCTGGAGCGGTGGCCTGCGGCAGCAGGGCCCGGGGATTGAACTGTATGCATGGTGACACCTTCAGGTGTTGAGATCACCATAGACCTGCTGTCTTGAGGTGGGACTAGGCAATCGCGCTCATTCCAGGGCCTAGACCCATCCCCGCGCCTTAGCCAGCCTCAGGGCCTCTCCAGCCGCATCGATGCAGCGCTGGGCCCGACGTTTCGCTTCATCTTGGCTGCGGGCTCCCATCAGGTAGGACCTCAGGGCCGACGGCGAAGCGATCGGTGTCAGCAGGGAACGCTTGCGGGCTCCGAGAGCTGGATCCTCCAGCAACCGGTTCACCAGCCCCTTCTCCCAGAGCCTCTCCCCGGGCCGCCTCGGCCCGAAGAGGTGATCCTCCAGGCTGGCCAGAAGTTCTTGCTTCAGGGCTTCGAGCTGCTCGGAGCGCAGGCGGCGGCTGTTGGGCAGTCCACCGGCTGGCGTTTGCTCCACACTCCAACTCAGGCCAGTGCCCGGCAGCCCCACGGTGGCCCGGGTCCCGCCGGAACGGGCCACGGGGATGTTGAGGCTTGCTCCTGGCCCCCCCAGGGAAATGGAGCTCAGCCCCGCCTTGCTGAAGTTGAAGCGCAGGGGACCCAGACGGGTGGAGTGTCGAAATCGGAAGCCCATCGGTTTCGTGCGGCACCTCACAGGATTGGCTCAACCTGGCACCGGTTTGCTCAACGCGTGCTGCTCTTGCCCCTTTGCATTTTTCCTCTGGCGATGGCACCTCTCCCGAGCTGAATGAGCCCGAAACCTGTCACGTACATCCAGAGGCCGTACACCGCGGCGGGTATGGCCATCTCCGGATTCCGCAGGAGCCCGGCTGTGATGGCGATCGCCAGGGTGCAGTTTTGGATGCCCACTTCCACCGCCAAAGTGATCTGCTGGGCGACCGGGAGCCCCAGCAGTCTGCCCGCCAAAACCCCAGTCAAGGTGCCCAGCCCATTGAGCAGCACCACAGCCAGGCCCACCTTCCAGATGAATTCCGGCAGCTTGGCCCCCTCTCGAATCAACAGCAGCAGGATGATCCAACCAAGGAGTCCTGCGGCGAGCCGGCTCACCTGGGTCTCCATGCGGAGGGCCGATGCGGGGAAACGCCACCGCCATGCCATGCCAATCGACGTGGGCACCAAGGTGATCAACAGGATCTGCAGCATCGTGGAGCCGATGGGCAGGCTGATTGGCGCATCGCTGCCCATCAGGATCCACAGCGCCTGATCGGCCAACAAGGGGATGGTGAATACGGTGATCAGGCTGCTGATGGCCGTCAGGCTCACCGAGAGGGCTACATCGCCTTTGGCGAGATAGGTGATCAGATTCGAGGAGGGCCCCCCCGGGCAGATGGCCACCACCATCAGGCCGACGGCCAGAACCGGTGGCATGGGCAGCACCCCCACAATCAACGCCCCAATCAATGGCAGGAGCCCCACCTGGGCAAATGTGCCCACTGCCACGCCTTTGAGATCTCGGCTGATGCGCTGGAAATCCTCTGGCACGAGGCCTAAACCCATCCCCAGCATCACGCTCGCCAGAGCCAGGGGCAGCAACACCGTCGTCAGAAGGTCGCTCTGCATCGGAGTGTGAGGGGCATGGAGGAAAGCGAAGTTTGGTCGACGGGCTGGAGCCTGGTTTCACGCCACGGGCGACAAGCCGGGCAGTGTGACATTTTGTATTTCTTTCCGATGCAGATCCACTCGAACTCTAGACAGGATCAGAAGAGCTAATTCGAACGGACAATGTACTCATCACCCAAGCCTGGATTTGTCAAAGGCCTGAGAGATGAGGAGGCTCGTCAGTTGCCACCCCTCATCTTTGAATATCTGGATTTTTTGCGCCCCGATGATATTGATGCTGAAGATCCCCCCATCGCCCAGGCGCAGCCGCGCCTGGGCCTTCCGTCTCCCCAGGGGCCGAGTGGCTATCTCGTCTCCAGCACGGCGCCAGAGAATGTGGAAGACTATCTGCCGGCTTCCTTGGCTCGCAGCTGGCAAAAGGCAACAGGTCGCGAAGGGGAAATC
>JAYKHK010000041.1:0-7726 GCA_035284785.1 Cyanobacteriota bacterium
GCGGCCGCTGCTGAAGCGCTCCAGGTTGGCCCGGTTGAAGATGTAGGGCTTGTGGCTGAAGGCGCTGGCCACCCACTGCCAGCTCAGGTTGTTGCTGGCCGGATCGCCATCGAGCAGGTGTTGCAGAAACCAGCGGGCGCCCGCCTGCCAGCGCACCCGCCGCCAGTGCACCAGATAGGCCGCCAGCCACATGCGGGCATGGTTGTGCAGCCAGCCCGCGGTCATCAGCTCGGCGGCGAAGGCATCCATGCAGGCCAGGCCCGTGGCGGCGGCGGCCACATCGGCGGGCAGCTCGGGCGCGTAAGCCTCGGGGGAATGGCCGGTTTTGAGGGGTTCGCGGTCGTGCCAGATGCCATCGCCCCACTGGCGCCAGAGCCGCTGCCAGTAATCGCGCCAGCCCAACTCGGCGATCAGCTTCTCGCCCGCCCGCCGCTGGGCCGGGCTCCACCTCCCCCCGCCCGCCTCTGGGCCCGAGCCCGCCGCCCCGGCAAACAGCTCCCCCTGCAGGGCCTCCGCAGCCGGCCCGCTTGGCTCCTCTCGCTCCCGCAGGCTGGCGAACACCGCCTCGCGCACCTCCGCCAAGGTGAGCACCCCATGGCGGATGTAGGGCGACAAGCGGGTGACGGCGCCATCGAGATGGTTGCGGCTGGCCCCGTAGCTGGCCGGATCGATCCGGGCCAGGCGTGCTTCGGCGGCGCGGCGGCCACCCCGGGCGGCAAGGGCTTGGGGGGGGCTCTCCATCAGACCCCGCCTCCGTCCAGCACGGCCCTCTCCACCAGCTGCCGGGCTTGCGCCACCACCTCCCGCACCCGGGCCGGATCGGCGGGCGGCCGCGCGCCAGCCACCATCGCCCGGTAGAGATCGGCCACGGCCCAGGCGGCGCTGGCCGGATCGGCGGCGTGGCGAGGGATCAGGTGCAAATGGAGATGGGGAGCCCCCTCGCCAAAGGCGATCGCGTACACCCGCTCGCAACCGGTGAGCCGTTGCACCAGCTGGCAGCCATGGCGCACCGCCGCCCCCCACGCCGCGGCCTCTGAATCGTTGAAATCCACGGGCCCGCCCAGGTGGCGACGGGCATCCAGCAACAGCCAGCCCGCCAGCGGGGCCGGATCGGGATGGTGCCGCAGCAGCCAGAGCTCGCCGCGGCCAATCTCATCAGCCTCCTGCGCGTGGCGATCCGCTTGCAGTTGGCAGATGGCGCAGGGCACGGGCATCGCGGGGGCGGCCGGGGCTCCATCCTGCAGGGGCACGGGCCCGAGCCACGCCGCCTCGGCCGTAGCCGGCCGCTGGTGGAGAATCCCCCGATTCCCCCTCCCTGCCTGTCCCCCATGCTCCTCGACCTGCGCGGCAAGAAGGCCCTCGTCACCGGCATCGCCAACAACAAGTCGATCGCCTGGGGCATCGCCCAGCAGCTCCACGCTGCGGGCTGTGAGCTGGGCGTCACCTACCTGCCGGATGAGAAGGGCCGCTTCGAGGGGAAGGTGCGCGACCTCACGACTCCCCTGGCGCCCACCCTGTTCGAGCCGCTCAACGTGCAGGAGCCGGCCCAGATCGAGGCGGTGTTCGCCCGGGTGGCCGAGCAGTGGGGCTCGCTCGATGTGCTGGTGCACTGCCTGGCCTTCGCCGGCAAGGAGGAGCTGATCGGCGATTATTCCGCCATCTCGCCGGAGGGCTTCGCCCGGGCCCTGGAGGTGAGCGCCGATTCCCTGGCGCCCCTCTGCCGCCACGCCAAGCCCCTTTTCAACGCTGGCGCCAGCGTGATCACCCTCAGCTACCTGGGCGCTGAGCGGGCCATCCCCAACTACAACGTGATGGGCGTGGCCAAAGCGGCTCTGGAGGCCTCGGTGCGCTACCTGGCCGCCGAGCTGGGCCCCGAGAAGCAGGTGCGGGTGAACGCCATCAGCGCCGGGCCGATCCGCACCCTGGCCAGCTCCGCCATCGGGGGCATCCTCGAGATGATCCACAACGTGGAGGAGAAGGCGCCGCTGCGCCGCACCGTCACCCAGGAGGAGGTGGGCAGCACGGCCGCGTTTTTGGCCAGCCCCCTGGCATCGGGCATCACCGGCCAGGTGATCTATGTGGATGCGGGGTATTGCATCACGGGGATGTGAGCTGGGGCCTGGCCCATCAGCGCTGGCGGGCCGCCAGGAGCCGCCGCACCTTCCGGTAGAGCCGATCGCGGCGGGAGGGGCGGCGGCGCGGGTCTGTGGCCAGGCTGGTGAGCAAGGCCTGCAACACGCGGGCCAGCTGCTCAGGGCTGCTCTGCTCAAGAAGGGTTTGGGAGTAGGCGGCCAGGGCCTCCTCGGCCGGTTTGGGCAGCTCCGCCGGGACGTTGATGCCGAGCTGGCGCAGCAGAGCGGCTAAATCGGCCACATTATGGGATTCCCAATCGTTGGGCGAGGTGAGGGCTTCCCCTTGCAGCGCATCGATGAGCTCCCAGCGGATCTGGGCAGCGTCGGGCAGCAGTTCGAGCACCTTTTCACTCATCCAACGGCCCTGCTGGCGCCGAAGAATCAGGCGCACCCGGGTGCCCGGGCGCAATTTGGCCAGCCAGAGCAGGTAGAGCGAGCTGCCATCCATGAAGATCAGGTCGCTCGCTTGGCCGTAGAGGCGGATCTGCTCAGCGATGGAGCTGCGCTCCGGGTGAAACACCCTGTAGCCAGCGGCCTCGAGCAGGGGATCGAGCACCACATCCCCGAGCAGCCGCCCGAGGCTGATCGGCAGACCGCTGCGGCTGACATACAACTTCGCTGTGGCAGCTGGCTGGGGCGCGGGCGGGGCGGGCTGCTGGGAACTGGCCAGCAGGTGGCGGAGCAAGGCACGGGAATCGCAGCCCAGCTGGCGATCCACCGCCCGCGCATCCGACCCGAATCCCCACACGCACGCCGGGATCCACAGCTCACGGAAGCGGAGCGGGCGCTGCAGGATGCGGATGCGGCTGGCGGGCAGATGCAGCAGGCCCAAAATCTCTTCCATGTAGGGCAGGAGAGTTTTGCCCTCATCCAGCCAACGCGGCATGAAAAACACCACATCCCCCTCCAGCTGCTGCAGCTGGAGGGCGGCCTGCTTGGCCGGCCCCTCCAGGCCCGCCACAGGCGCCAGCCACCAGAGGCGGCTGAGGCTTTCGTGGAGGAAATGGCCGAAGTGGCGGATGAGGCAGCCGCCAAAAATGGCGGGAGCTGCCAGCGTTTCCGCCTCAGCCCCAGCCTGCCGCGCAGCGGAGCGGAGGCCAGCGTCATCCCAGCGCAGGGCATCCTGCGGCGGATAGGTGAAGAGGGTTGGCAGCGCTTCCGCCACAATCCGCTCAGGCGCGGGGTCCCAAATCAGGCCCTCGGTCTCCCGTGCATCCACGGAAAACCGAGCGGAAGGCAGGGCGAGCACGCCGTCGAACCCCCTGAGAAGCGGTGAGGCCATCTCGTTCATTTAGGCCGTGATTATCAACACTTAGAGGAGCAGAGATCGGTGAAAAGTTTGATCAAAAACCGCATAAGCCTGTCAAGATTATTAGAGCTTACCACCCTTTCCCGGCTTGGCGAGGAGCGACGCCATGGGCCATGATTCTTTTCATCCTCCCCTCGCCGTCGTGTCTGCCTCCTCCCGCATGGCTGAAACCCTTCGCTGCGGGGAGGTGCACCGCCAAACCGGCGAAACCGATGTGCGCGTGCGGCTCTGCCTGGATGGCACAGGCCAATGCCAGGTGGCCACCGGCGTGCCCTTTCTCGACCACATGCTTCACCAGATCAGCAGCCACGGCCTGCTCGACCTGGCGATCAACGCCAGCGGCGACACCCATATCGACGACCACCACACCAACGAAGACGTGGGCATCGCCTTCGGCCAGGCCCTCGCCCAGTCCCTGGGCGATCGGCGTGGCATCCATCGGTTTGGCCACTTCCTGGCGCCGTTGGATGAGGCCCTGGTGCAGGTGGCCCTGGACTGCTCCGGCCGCCCCCATCTCAGCTACGGCCTCAGCATCCCGGCCCAACGCATCGGCACCTACGACACCGAGCTGGTGCGGGAGTTTTTCGTGGCCGTGGCCAACAACGCCGGGCTCACCCTCCACCTGCGCCAGCTCGATGGGGTGAATTCCCACCACATTGTCGAGGCGGGCTTCAAGGCCTTTGCCCGGGCCCTGCGCCAGGCGGTGGAGCCGGATCCTCGCCGCTCCGGAGCGGTGCCCAGCAGCAAGGGCGTGCTGGAGCGGGCGGGCGGGGCGCCATAGACGCTCGCCTTAAGGATTCATGGAGCTTCCAATGGAGTCTCCCGCCACGCGTCTACGGTGAGACAGTCGGGATGATCGCTGCTTGGACGCCGCGAAAACGAGGCCTTGGTCATGCTCGCGCTGATTGGCACCCCCCTGTTGTTCTTTCTCTCCACCCCGGGGTGGGGACTGCCTGAGCTGCCCGCTTTGCCCGACTTGCCTGCCCTGCCCTCGCTCAACAGCGTGCTCCCCAACCTCAACGGGGTGGTGCCCCGCGAGGGGCAGGTGGAGCAGCTGGACACCGAGGAGCGGGCCGTGCAGGGGCAGGTGCAGCTGTTGGACCAAACCGCGCAGGTGGTGCCCTCCAGCGATGGATCCAATGGCCGCATCTTGAGTTTGGATCAGAGCCTGGAAACCCCCAGTTCGCCGGAAGGGCTCTCCAAAGGGTCGGGCTACACCCCTGGCACCTACACCAATGTGGACCTCACCGGTGGCAGTGGCAGCGGTGCCAAGGGCACGGTGGTGGTGGGCAGCGACGGCAGGGTGCAATCCGTGGCCCTCACCAGCTTCGGCCACGGCTACCAAGCCAGCGACGCCCTCACGGCCAGCAGCGCCAATCTCGGCGGCAGCGGCTCGGGCTTTGCGGTGGATGTGTCGAAGGTGGTGTCCCGCGGCTCCCCCGAAGGCCTGGGCCCCGGCAGCGGCTACACCCCCGGCACCTACACCGATGTGCCCCTCACCGGCGGCAGTGGCAGTGGCGCCAAGGCCACGGTGGTGGTGGGCAGCGATGGCAAGGTGGTGGCGGTGTCGCTGAGCGACCCGGGGCGTGATTACCAAGCCAGCGACAGGCTCAGCGCCAACACCGCCGATCTGGGGGGAGGCTCGGGATCGGGCTTCAACGTGGACATTAAAAAGGTCACCCCCACCACCACCGCCGAAGGCCTGGATCCGGGCAAGGGCTACAAGCCTGGCACCTACACCAACGTGCCCCTCTCAAGCGGCAGCAGCGGTGGCAGCGGCGCCAAGGCCACGGTGGTGGTGGGTGAGGACGGCACGGTGAGCTCGGTGTCGCTCACCGCCTTCGGCAAGGACTACGAGGGGGGCGACAGCCTCAGCACGAGTGCCACCAATCTCGGCGGCAGCGGCGGATCGGGGTTCAGCGTCGACGTCTCCACCGTGCGCAGCACCCTGCCTTCCCTCGACGATGTATTGAAAAACGTGCTTCCCAGCCTGGGCAACTGAGCATGAAACGGGATCCCGCTTGGATTGAAGCGCTCTGGGGCAGCCTGCGCGAGAGCCAGCGCTTTCGCCTCGGCGAGCTCTTGCCCCAGGCGAAGGCGCAGTTGGGGCAAGATCTGTTTGTGGCCAGCCAGTGGCTGGCGCACGATCTGCCGAGCTACTTCGTGGAGGTGGGCGGCACCGACGGGGTGGAGCTGAGCAACACCCACCTGTTGGAAACCCGCCTGGGTTGGCGCGGCCTGGTGGTGGAGCCGGCGAAGGTGTGGCACGAGGCCCTCCGGGCCAACCGCCATTGCGCCATCGATCACCGCTGTGTGACAGATCGCTCGGGGCAGCAGGTGGAGTTTCTGGAAACCCAAGCAGCGACAGACACCTATCAGCACTCCTCGGCGGCGCTCTCCTCGATGGCCCAATTCGCCGCCAGTGGCGATTGGGCCACCGCCATCAGGGAGGGCAACTCCAAACGCTACGCCGTTAGCACCGTCTCCCTGGATGATCTGCTGGCCGAGCATGGGGCACCTCGGGAGATCGGTTATCTCTCGCTGGATACGGAGGGAAGTGAGCGCTTGATCCTGGAAGGGCACGATTTTGAGCGCTACCGCTTCCATCTCGTGACGGTGGAGCACAACTTCCACAGCGCCAATCGCCAGGCGATCTTCGCGCTGCTGACGCGCAACGGCTACCGCAGGCTCCTCCCCGAGATCTCGCGCTGGGACGACTGGTATGCCCTTGTGGCCTGAGGACGCCAAGCCCCGGCTGCTGCTCTTTGTGAATCTCTTCACCCGAGAGGGCCGCCTCCCGCCAGACCAGGAAACCGTGCTCCACCACCTGATCGAGGCCGTGGCCTGCTCCCGCTTGGCCCGCCCCCAGGTGGTGGCGCGCGTGGCGCCAGCGGACCTCCCCGCCATCAGCGAGCGTTTGGCAGGGGTGAACGACCTGGCTGTGGAGGTTCTGGGGCCCGATTCCCAGCAGCGGCGCCTCCCCTTGTTGCGCGACATCCTGCAAGGCAGCGCCGCCGCCGTCGCTGCCGCCCACCAGGAGGCTGCCTCGCCTCTGCCCCCCTACGCCCTCTACATCAACGCCGACATCTGCCTGCCGCCCTATGCCTTCGACCTGGTGGCCCAACAGGTGATGCAGGCCAGCCGGGCCCGGGCCAGCGCCGATCGGCCGGGGTGGCTGCCTGCCGAGAGCCTGATCATCAACCGACGCGATCGGCTGGCAGCGCGCCCCGGGGAGCCCGGGCCCAGCCAGCTCGATTGGCATCCGGGCTACGACTGCTTCGCCTTTCCCCTCGCCCTGCTGCCCCGGCTGCAGCTGGGCGAGACGTGCGTGGGGCTGCCACCGATCGGCGCCCTGCTCGCCCTGAATCTTTTGGTGCTCTCCAAGCGGGTGTTGCTGATCGATGAGCTCTTTCTCAGCTGGCATGCGGGCAGCGATCGGCAGTGGAACACGGCGGAGCAGCAAGGGGCGATCACGGCCAATTGGGACGCCGCCGCCGCCGCCTTTCGGCGGCTCACCCGCCACGATCCACGGGTGCTGGCGCAGTTGCCGTTTGTGGGGTTCGAGAAACGCCTGGCTGGCTACAGCTACCGCCCATTAACAGCAGAGTTTGCGAAGAAATCCTTTGCCCCGGGGCAATGAGAGAGGCGATCTTGAATTGAGACACTACTCTTCAAAAAGAGACGCAACACTGTGCCCGATGGCGGAGGCAACCCCCACCCTGGCAAGCGTCGGCGCGGCCTGCGCAGGCCCCCTGGACTCATCAATCAGCGCCTCCCAAGCTCTGGAGCGCCATCGGTTGGAGGGCCTGCGCCTGCTGGCTGAACATCAGCCCCTCGAGGCAAGGCGCCACCTGTTGGAGGCCTACGCCATCGATTCCCGGCAGGCGGAGGTGTGCCGAGCGATTGGCAAAACCTATTTGCCCAGTCGGGAGTGGATCCGCGCCAAGCTCTGGTTTGAGGCGGCGGCAGCGATCGACCCCAGCTATGCCCCGCCCTGGTGTGATCTGGGCCTGTTGGAGCTGGGGGGGCAGCAGCCGCAAACGGCGATCGCCCTGTTTGAGCAGGCCCTGCGCCGCGACCGCGGCTACTTCCCCGCCTGGGGAGGGCTGGCCACCGCCCGGGCGGAATTGCAGCAGCACGAGGCCTCCCTGGAGGCGGCCGAAGAGGCCCTGCGCCTCCATCCCCCCCTCGCCAATCTGCACACGCTGAGGGGGGTGGCGCTGGAACAGCTCGATCGGCCCCGGGAGGCCCGACAGGCCTACGAGGCTGAGCTGGCCCAAAACCC
>JAYKHK010000042.1:0-30317 GCA_035284785.1 Cyanobacteriota bacterium
TAAGTTTGCCGCACGCTTTGCTGGGCAATCACTCCATCCCGAAGAGCTTGCGCTTGTTCAGGCTCAGCTCCCCAAGAAAAGATGTTTGGCCATGGAATTTTTTATGGAAAAACCGCAAACTCGAGGGGTTATTCTTCCAGCCAAGCGGGATAAGCAATAGACATAGTTTACATTGAGAGTTACCACTTAATTATAGACACTAGCCTGTTTTTTTGATTTAGCGGCAATAACGAATCATAGCTTACTTTTCGCTCACCATCGGCCTGAAAAAGGCTCGCCCTCCTGACGTCCCATGTACAAACGTGACAAAATCTAACGGTGACGGGTTGATGTCTGCCGTTCTATTTTCCCACAGGAAATGGCTGTATATTGCTTGATGGCCTAAAAAGCACAGAAGTCCTGGTAAGCGGTCGGCGAAGCAAGATTCAGCACCAAGAGATCGTTGGGGCGATTATGGAAAAAGGAAACAACATCCCTGTTATACTCATTATAGATATTCATGCATCCATCTTTATAGTAGAGAGGCATGTTTGGAAAGATGTATGTCATGGCTTTCAACAAAAAGCCTTGATACGCTCCATTAGGGGACGATGCAAGATCCTGAGAAGTTGGCACACCTGAAGTCTGCAATATCATCGAATGAGAGGTCACAAACGATTCACACCATTGCTCAAGACTATCTCTTATCGTGAGAATAAATTGACTTCCAGGAAACTCCTTATCCAAGAGTTCATAGATCATAGGAGAGCCCAGAGGAATGTCTTTGAAGGCTTTCGCATTTTGGCAGAATCGAAGCAGACCCGAAAAGCCTGCATGCATAAGATCATCTAAGAAAAGTTCTGCCGTTCGTTGATCACCGAAATCATAGCTCAAGTCGATGAATACCTTTTTAGCTGAACGAGTTCCTGTTTTATTGAGTCCTATAACGAATACTTTGCGCTTGTGATGACTGGAATTGGAGGCTATAAGCAACACTATGTGGCCACATAATTGACCACTTTAACAACATCATCAACGATAGGATTGATTAATCAGTCTTGGGGTCTCGATCGTCCGCCCTGATGAGCGGAGCTGTGCTCCGCATTGAAATCTGAAGGCGCACGTGCGTCTTGCCATGTTTGGCGGGTGGCCGCCCAGCCATAGATCAGCCAGATCCCCCTGGTCTGCGGCAGGAAAGGGGGACCCTGGCTGTCGTAGGCCGCGATCGGTCTGGCGAATGGACTGGAGGGTGGTTCAATTAAGATGATCACCGCCAAGTGCAACCCCTAGACGGCTCCAGGATCCCAGCTGGGAAGATCTGCTAGGTGAACGCTAGAGGTCTGATTCAGCAGCAACTTGCGCCAACCTCTCCCTTCAACACAGAGGGGCTTCCCGCCGCCCCCCTGGTCAAGGGCTGCGCTTGGCCACAGTTGGCAAACAAGCCAAGATGGGTGCTTCCGTGACCAAAGCACTCGAAATGTGGGGCCAGACGCGTCTGACTCAACATCAAAAACGTGTTGCGACAGACAGGCACCCTCTGCCCGGTTGGGAAGACATGTTGATGATCCAGCAGAAAACGCAGCGGATGGTCAGGGATGGTGCCGCGGTACGCCACAGCCTGGCCGTAGTCTTCGCACGACTCCTCTAGCCCATCAAGGTGAAAGAGGCGATAGATCGCCGAGAAGAATCGGGCCTCTCCCACAAGATCCGACAACTTTGCATCCGTGATCTCTAGTGGCCGAGCACTCACCAGCCGGGGGTCTGAAAAGCCTGAGGCACGAGCCAGCTTCAGGAAGTCGTTCCAGTAAAGCGCTCCTCCAAGACACTCGCCGTAAAGCACAGGATCAAGACGGGCCTGTTCGCTTAAGCGTCGGTCGGCATAAACATCAGAAAAATACAGTTCTCCACCAGGCTTCAGCAACCGCTTCACTCCCCTCAACACCGCGGCTTTATCGGTTGAGAGATTGAGAACACAGTTGCTCACCACCACATCCACACTGGCCTCCGAAAGAGACAGGGCCGACAAGTCTTCAATCTGTCCCTCGAGGAAGGTCACATTGTTGGCGCCACAGGCAGAGGCATGGAACGCCTGATGGGCCCTTGCCACAGCAAGTTGCTCGGGAGTCATGTCGACCCCGTAAACCCAACCCTCAGGACCAACAAGCTGGGAAAGAAGGTAGACATCGCGACCGGCCCCACATCCCAAATCAAGAACGGTGCAACCGTCGAGAAGCGGGGGTACCACCAAGCCACATCCGTAGTAGCGAGCAGTCACGTCTGGATGCAGCTTGGCCAGCAGGGGCTTCAACCAATCCGGCATGGTGTCCGCGTCACAGCAAGCGGTGGTCTTAAGGTCGGCGGCACTGGTGAGCTCCTTGCCGTAGTAGGCACGAACGAGATCAGGTGTGGGCATGGTGGGAGCGAAGAGCCCTGTAGCTCCAACCTAGAGGCGAAGCCCCTCGGGCAGCAGTGCCCCTTCAAGGGAGGCTCCTTCGAGGAGTGCGCCATGAAAGTGGCATTCCCTCAGATCCACCATCCTCAGATCAGCCCCCCGCAGGTCAGATCGGTCAAACGTGGCACCGTAAAGAGCCGCACCAGAGAAGATGGCCTGCTGCAGATTCGCACCTTGAAACTGGGCAAAGCTAAGGTCTGACCCCATGAAGTTGGCCCGTCCCAAATCGGTGTGTTGATCAAGGCTGGAACGGAAGTCGGCCTCTACCAGGCATGCGTTCAGCCACAGGCTGCCGGCTGCAAGGACTCCCCGCAGGCAGGCGCGGTGGAGTGACGCACCACTGAAATCAGCGCCTTGCAGTTTGGAGGCAGACAGATCTGCTTCCTGCCAAAAGGACTGTCTTGCCTGCAAATCAGAGAGATCAGCGCCCCACAGCAGAGAACGCTGAAAGCCACAGCCCGTCACCTGGCAACCTGCCAGCGAGGCATGGCCAAATCGCATCTCCTTAAAACAACTGCCACGCAAATCACAACCCGAGAGATCCAGACCTCCGGCGTCTAAATCAACGAACCGCAAGGCGGGGAAACGACGTTCGCCCGCCTCGAGCGCAGCCTGCAGCTCCACCAGGGTGGCGGGATGGCGCGCATCGCCGCCCATCAGAAACTTGCGGCGAGGGCATCGAGCTGCAGACGACGCGAGGCCAACACCTGTTTCTCGGCCTGGCTGATGAAACGAAACACCGCTTTGTCAATCACCTCGTAATACACCAGAGAGCCTTCCGGTCGCCGCTGGACCACAGCAGCGATGGTGAGCAGCTTGAGATGCTTGGACACAAGCGCCTGACTGAGGCCGGTTTTTTCGACCACGGCCGTGACATTGAGCGATCCGTCCCGCAGAGCCAGCAGAACGGCGAGCCTGTTGGGCTCGGAGAACACTTTGAAATACTCAGCCAGAGACTCCAGAAGGGCAGCTTCCATGGACGCCAAAAACTCTACTCATACTTTCAATTATATCACGATACCGTCGAAGACCCACAGGCAGAAGTCGACGCCAAGATGGAACTGTGTTTCTATGGTATCGTTATGTTGTGATCTTTCTGGTCCAGCCAACCCCTTCCCATGAGCCACACCATCAGCACTCCCTCTCTTCACGAGGATCTGCTCACCCCACGCCTCTACGCCACAGACCTCCCCAAAGCGGCCCGAACCAATCTCTCTGAACAACGTCAATGCTTGGAAGCGATGCTCCAAGAGATGGAGCGCGACGACAACAGCGACCATTTCGATCACAAGACCAACCTGGGTCGCCTGGCCCAACTGACACCGAAGCAGAGGGAGGCCTACGGAAGTGACCTGGTTCGCTCCTGCCTATCCGAATGTTCAGGATTCCTCGGCTGCCAGGAACTCTCACGACGGTTGGCGTCAAAGGGGCGAGACGAGCGCAGTCGGCTCTTCCTCAACAGGGCACTGCTGGCAGAGGGAATGGCGATCAATCTCCCCTCTCTCAGCTCCAGAGAAGCGATCACTTGGTTTCCGCTGAGCTGAGTGCTGGATTCGGTGGTCCTTTCCGAGAAGATTGGCTATTCGCATTACATCCTCATCGATCGCCATCTCAATGCTAATACCGCCCATACCTTTACCCAACTATTTAGTTTTTTTGAGCCGTGGTGCCAAGACAAGACTGCCATGGAGACAGCTCCGACCTGTTGATTGGCGGCTGGCCAGGCCTGCGCTCAGGCTGGAGCGGCTGCCTGCTCAGTCGCTTTTTCCTCTGGAGTGGGTTCGTCACCCACAGTCTCACCGTTGAAAAGCGAAGGGAGTTCTACTTGAGTCAACGCTAAGAGCCTTGCGAACAAGACAGCCCCACATCGCCTGATCCAGACAAGTTTCGCCCTGTTCCCGCCTTCATTCACATGTTCGACACCACTTTGCATCGCGCAGCCAGCTCCGTCTTTAAAGGTCAACTGCCGCGCGTCTTCATCGGCTACGACCCCCGCGAAACAGTTGCCGTGAGTGTGTTGACGGAATCGATTCAATCCCATGCCTCCCTGCCGGTGCAGGTGGCCCAGATTCGCCTGGAGCAGCTCACAACGGTGTTCCAGCGCCCCCCAAATGCACTGCAAAGCACAGCCTTTTCCTTCAGCCGTTTTCTTGTGCCCTGGCTGAGTGGTTACAGCGGCTGGTCCCTTTTCTTAGACGCCGACATGCTTTGTCTGGCCGATCTGGCGGAACTCTGGAGCTTGCGGGATGGGCGCAAGGCTGTGCAAGTGGTGAAACACGAGCATCACTGTGATGTGGGCACAAAATTCCAGGGAATGCCCCAGACCCCCTATGCACGCAAGAACTGGTCGTCGGTGATGCTCTTCAACAACAGCCGCTGTCGTGCCCTAACCCCGGAGCTGGTGAACAAAGCCTCCGGACTGCATCTGCATCAATTCCAGTGGCTCGATGACCACGAAATTGGGGAGCTGCCACCCCAATGGAATGTGTTGGTCGGCGTGCAGGCTGTGCCCAACGACGCCAAACTGCTCCACTACACCCTGGGCGGTCCATGGTTTGACGACTGCCGCGAGATGGTGGAAGGCGAACGCTGGCGGAAGGCACGGGCAGCCCTGGCCGGAGCCATGGATGAGACAACAGACAAATAGCTACATAACGCTTTTGTAGTAGCGTGGTCCTGTTGTTTTGCATCCGTCTTGACCGCCATGGCCGCCGCTTCGCTCTCAGAACACGCCCAGCCTGCTGGGGCCAACCAGCCCCCGCAGCTTGGTCCTCGCCTGCGCAAACTGCACAACCGCATCGGACGGGCCCACCACCAAGCGGAGGGGATGGCCTTTTCCCGTGCCCTCCTGGAGGAGACAGTCTCGCCAGGTCAACTTGCCGCTCTGCTACGGAGCCTTGCCCCTGCCTATGCCCTTATCGAGACGGAGGCGCCAAAGCTCGCCGGCCAACTGGGGGTCAGCGACACGCCTTGGTCAGCCCTGGCCCGCAGCGCCGCCCTGGAGCACGACCTGGCACTGCTGAGCACGACTCCAGAAACCCCCGCCAGCCCAGCAGCCAAGCGGTGGCTGGAGCGGCTGCAGCACTTGGCTCAGACCTCCCCACACCGCCTGATGGCCCACCTCTACGTGCGCTATGGCGGAGACTTATCAGGCGGGCAGCTGCTGGCCGCGCACGCCAACGCGATCCTGCAGCGCAAGGGCCTGCCAGCGCTGAGCTTTTGGGTGTTTGAGCACCCCGAGAAGCTGAAGCAAGCCCTGCACGACACCTTTGAACGCTTGATCCTCTCCGCTGCGCAGGAAGCGGAACTCCTCGATGAGGCGGAGGAGGCCTTTCGTGCCACCCAAGAACTGCTTGCAGACCTGGAAGCGCAGAGATTGGCAGAACAGCCGGCCCCAGACAAGGGTGTTAACGATTCAGAGCGGAGCCACTGAAGCCAACTCTCCTCCAGCAAACACAGCCAACTCCTCACTTTAAATCCATGCTCACTTCGGCAGGCCCGACCCCCGCCTCCTTGCTCCCCCTGGAGCTGCTGCTCAAGCACGACAAGCCGGTGCCTCGCTACACGAGCTACCCGACTGCCACCTCCTTCCACTCAGGCGTGGGAGCTGAGGCGTTGGCCACCGAGCTCGCCAGCTCCAGCGAGGCTCCCCTCTCCATCTACGTGCATGTGCCTTTCTGCCGCCATGCCTGCTGGTATTGCGGCTGCCATCGCATCACCACCCAATTGGGATCAGCTGTGGTGAAGCCGTATCTCGAGGCGCTGAGCACTGAGCTCAAGCTGGTGAGCGCGGCCATGGCCACCAGGAGACAGGTGGCCCAAATGCACTGGGGAGGCGGCACCCCAAACTATTTGAATCGGCAGGAAAGCGCCGCACTCTGGAAGTTGGTCGAGCAGCATTTCCCTCTGGCGCCCGATGTGGAAGCCTCGATTGAGGTGAATCCTGAATTCCTCAGTCGAGATGAGGTCATGGATCTCAGGCGCTTGGGTTTTAATCGCATCAGCTTTGGCATCCAGGATGCCCATCCTGAGGTGCAACGTGCCGTGAATCGAGTCGTGCCCGTCGAGCAACTGAGGCGAGTGATGGACTGGCTTCGGGAAGCAGACTTTCCTAGCGTGAATGTGGATCTGATTTGCGGGTTACCCCTGCAAACCCAGGAACGCTTTCAGACCACCCTGGAGCTGGTGAGGGAGCTGCGGCCGGATCGTCTCTCGCTCTTCTCCTTCGCCTATTTGCCCAAACAGCTTCCCTTGCAGCGAAAGATCGATGCCGGGAGCTTGCCAAGCAAGAAGGAACGCCTCGCCATGCTGTGTGATGCCCATCAATGGTTTAGCCGCCATGGCTACGACGCCATTGGATTGGATCATTACGCTCTGAAGGACAACAACCTAGCGCTGGCTGCCAGGCAGGGTCATCTGCATCGCAACTTTCAGGGCTACACCACGGGCGGTGAGCTGGATTTATTGGGATTGGGCCCATCCGCAATCAGCCAATTTCCTCACCTGTTCACGCAAAACCACAGTGCGCTGAAGGACTACACAGCCGCCCTTGATCGCGGCGTCCTGCCTGTGGCTCGGGGGCTGGAGGTCCGCGATCCAGAGGTGCTGGAGCGGCGCCGCCTGATTCAAAATGTGATGTGTCGCTTCCAAACCAGGCTCGATCTTGTGCGCTATGCCAAGGAATGGCGGTGTCTACAGAACTTGGCGGATGATGGCCTGGTCCGCCTCCAGGAAACCGAGGGAACGGGCCATGTGGAGGTGTGCCCTGATGGTCGATGGTTGTTGCGCACCATTGCGGCCGTTTTCGATCCCCAGCAACAACGTCAGCCCAATGGCGCCCAGATCCTCTAGGCAGGCAACATGGAAGCAGTTGGGGCCATGCGATGCCACTGGCGCACGCCGCCAATTTCGATGAGAGAACGCGATTGGCGCGAGCCCTGCCCATCGGGGTGATCCTCACCATCCTGCTGGTTGCCAGCCTTCGGCTGCAAGAGGCATTCCTCATCGGGTATTTGGCTGCCATCGGACAAGATCAAGTGATCTTTCTTCGCGAATCTCTGCACCTAGATGCGTCCAAAACCCGCTCGCTTTTTAGCCATGGCCTGATCAGGATGGCATTGCTGGTGAAACTATCAGTGATCTTCACTTTTATCAGCGTAGGATGGCTTACCCTTTGCGTGAATGATCTCAAACATACGCAGACAGCCCTACCATTTGCCTTGCGGACACTCGTTTATTTTGCTTGCTTGTTTGCTGCCTGGCTGCAAATGCACAATAGCTTTGCCATGCTCTATGCCAAACTTTATTTTAGCCTAAATCCTGTCCCCGCTGCAGACGGCACAGATCCTCAGGGTTTCATCTTCGCAGGCTCAGATGAGCCAATTTTCAGTGATTTTCTCTATGTATCCTACGCCGTGGCGCTCACCTATGCCATGAGTGACACCAATCTCGAAGATAGCAATGTCAGGCGGATCGTTTTGTTGCATTCGCTGGTCAGCTTTCTCTTCCTTTCGATCGTGCTCACCGAACTCATTCATCTCCTTGGCTCCCTTTAACCAGATGGGCACATGCTGGCACAGTTAGCGAAAGCACGGCAAGCTTCGATCCTGCCGACCAAGATGTTGTTATCGCTGCCCATACCCTCCTTCCGTGCACCTGAAAATCGGCTGCCAGCTCCAGCTGCGCTGCGACTCAGCCACCCCGATGCTCACCTTGGTGCATCCCCACCCCACACTTTTAGAAGATCTGCTCACACCAGAGGTGGTGCAACTGCTGCCGGATCGAAGCTTTGAAGTGCTCTGCGACAGCGGCGGGAACCGCTGGAGCCGTTGGCTGGCACCGGCCGGAGTGAGTTGCTTTTGCTTCACCACCTCCCTTGCTCGACCCGACAGCACTGATCTGGTGGTGCCCACGGCCCCCGCCTGCCCGGTGGAGCGTCTTCCCATCGAGACCTACGGCTATCTCAACGCCAGCACCTACTGCGACACGGCAGCCCTCATGCCCGTGGCCTGGGACACGTTTGGATCGATGCAACAGCAGGGATGGGGGCTGGTGCAAGCCATCTGTGACTGGGTGCATCAGCTGATCCGGTTTGACTACCAAGCTGTGTGTGCCGAAAAAACCGCAAGCGACACCCTCCGGGACCGAGCAGGGGTCTGCCGCGACTTTGCCCACCTGGCGATCACCCTCTGCCGCTGCCTCAACATCCCAGCCCGTTATTGCACGGGGTATCTGGGCTATACGGGCATTGCGGTTGGCGAGGCACCGGTCGATTTTTCCGCCTGGTTTGAAGCTTTTTTGGGCGATCGTTGGTATGTGTTCGACGCCCGCCACAACTTCCCCCGTTGCGGGCGCGTGCTCATTGGCCGTGGGCGCGATGCCGGCGATGTTCCCTTCCTGCGCAGCTTCGGTGCCCACCAGCTGCTGGCCTTGGACGTGATCACGGAAGCCCTGGATCAGCCAGCGACCCCCAGCCCTCTGGCGGACCAGACCGCCGCTGAATCAATCGTGATCTGATCATTCGGACAAAAAGGCCCCTGATCGGTCAGGCTGGTTCCGCCTTGACTCCACCTTCGTGCACCGTAGAGCTCTGCTGCGTCTGCTCCCCTCCATGGGTGTGGCAGTCGCTTGCGGCTTGTCGCCGCAAGTTGGCCTGGCTCAGGCCAAGCGTGCTGCCAAGAGCAACCTGAGGTTTTTGGCCGTGGCCGACACGGGCAGCGGTGATGAGAATCAACGGGCGGTGGGCCGTCAGATGGCGGCGGCACACCGCCGCCGACAGATCGATCTGGTGGTCTTGGGGGGAGACAACATCTATCCCTCTGGTGACCTGGCCAAGGTGGAAGCCACCTTCCAACGTCCCTACGCCGAATTGTTGCAAGCCGGCGTGCCCTTCCACGCAGTGTTGGGGAATCACGATATCCGCACAGCCAATGGCATGCCCCAGGTGGCTTACCCCCCATTTGGCATGAAGGGCAGGTATTACAACCTCAGGCGAGGACCTGTTGAATTCTTCATGCTGGATACCAATGGCAACGCCGATTGGCAGCGGCAGATGAGCTGGTTGCGCACCACACTGGCGCGCAGCCAGGCGCCATGGAGAGTGGTCGTAGGGCATCACCCCATCTACTCATCTGGGTTCTATGGCAATGATCCTCACCTGCGCGCCAAGCTGAGCAGCTTGATGGAGCGCCATGGCGTTCAGCTCTACATCAACGGTCATGACCACAACTATGAGCGCAGCAAACCGATCAATGGCATCACCTACCTCGTGGTGGGCGGCGGAGGCGCGAGCCTCCGCCCAGTGATCGCCACAGCCCAAACCGCGAGGGCTGCCAGTGCGTTCAGCTTTGCGGAAATCGAGGCAAGCCCCCAGGAGCTGAAGCTCTGGGCTTGGGACAAAAACGGGCAACAGCTTGATCAATCGGTGATCGCGAAGGCCGGCGCGGGCGTTCGGTGAGCAGAGGGCTGGCGAACGGCAAGCCCGTGAGAAAACGACTCGTTTGGCAAACCATTGAATGTCTTTAGATTTCGCCCATCGGGTCCTGGTCTGGGAAAAGCGGCCTCCAGCCCGCACACACAAGCCAGCTTGCTCAAGCTGCTGGAGATTGTGTAGCGAAATTGGCAACGCACCCCACCGTTGGCTTAATTGGCTAGTGCGCAGCCTTAGGTCTCTTCATGCCCACTCCAGCCCGCCTCCAGGCGATGCAGGCCATCCTGCATCGGTCCGCTGTCTCGGTGGAGGCAGCCGAGCCTCTCGAAAAAATCTGGGCCAGCGATGTCTTCGGGCTGGAAACGATGAAGTCGGCCCTACCGAAGGATGTGTTCAAATCGATTCAGCGCTCGATGCGGCAGGGGAGCAAGCTCGACCTCGGCGTCGCCGACACGGTGGCCCAAGCGATGAAGGAATGGGCCACCGCCCGCGGCGCCCTGTATTACGCCCACGTCTTTTACCCCCTCACCAACCTCACCGCCGAGAAGCACGACAGCTTCATCTCCCCCCAGCCGGATGGCAAGGCCATTGCCGAATTCTCAGGCAAACTTCTGGTGCAGGGGGAACCGGACGGCTCCTCCTTCCCCAACGGAGGCCTGCGCACCACCTTTGAGGCACGGGGTTACACCGCCTGGGATGTGACGAGTCCGGCCTGGCTGATGCGCACCGCCAATGGCGTCACTCTCTGCATCCCCACAGTGTTCGTCAGTTGGACCGGAGAGGCTCTTGACAAGAAGACTCCGCTCCTGCGCTCCAACGCCGCCATGAACGTCCAGGCCCAACGCCTGCTGCGGCTATTGGGCGCAACCGAGATCGCCCCGGTCAATTCCAGCTGTGGGGCAGAGCAGGAGTATTTCCTCGTCGATGCCGGGTTCACCGCGCTCAGACCCGACCTGCAGCTTGCCGGCCGCACCCTTTTTGGGGCACCGCCAGCGAAAGGGCAGCAATTTGACGACCACTATTTCGGCGCCATCCCCGAACGAATCCAGGTGTTCATGCAGGATGTGGAATTGCAGCTCTACCGCCTGGGCATTCCCGCCAAAACCCGCCACAACGAAGTCGCGCCAGGACAATTTGAGATTGCGCCCTACTTTGAAGCCGCCAACGTCGCCACCGATCACCAGCAGCTGACCATGACCGTCCTCAAGATGACGGCCAAAAAGCATGGTCTCACCTGCTTGCTGCATGAAAAACCATTCGCTGGCGTGAATGGCAGTGGAAAGCACGTGAACTGGTCGATCGGCAACGCCACCCAGGGCAACCTGCTCGATCCAGGCAAAACACCCCACGCCAACCTCCAATTTCTGCTGTTCTGCGCAGCCGTCATCCGCGGCGTGCATTGCTATGGCCCCCTGATGCGTGCGGCCATTGCCACGGCGAGCAACGATCACCGCCTTGGCGCGAATGAAGCGCCACCCGCCATCATCTCGGTCTACCTCGGTAGCCAGCTGGAGGATGTGTACAACCAAATCAAGAGCGGCCGACTGGAGGGATCCGCCCAAACCGCCCTGATGTCTCTAGGTGTCGACACCCTGCCTGAACTCAACCGTGATCCAGGCGATCGGAACCGCACCTCTCCCTTCGCCTTCACCGGCAACCGCTTTGAATTCCGTGCCGTGGGTTCCGGCCAGTCCGTTGCTGGGCCGTTGGTGGTGTTGAACACCGTCCTGGCCGATTCTCTGCAGTGGATCTCCGATGAGCTTGAAGGCCGGCTCAACTCGGGTGCTTCCCTGGAGGAGGCGGCCTTCGCCGTGCTGAAACTCACCATGGATCAACACGGTGCGGTGGTGTTTGGGGGGGATGGCTATTCCTCCGAGTGGCACCGCATCGCTGTGGAGGAGCGTGGTCTGGAAAACCTGCGCACCAGCGCCGATGCCCTGCCCGTTCTGGAACGTCCGGAGATCCGGGCGTTGTTCGAGCGACAGGGCGTGCTCACGCCGTTGGAGCTAGAGAGCCGCTTTGAGGTGTACGCCGAGCAATACATCCTTGCGATCGAGGTGGAAGCTCGCTTGGTGCTGCGCATGGCCCGCACCCAGATCTATCCGGTGGTGATGGAGTTTCTCGAGCGCCAAACCCGCTGTCTACAGGATCTGCAAACCCTTGGCTTGCCAGCTGATCGCAGCATCGCAGGCAAGGCTGCGGATCTCAACCAACAGCTCCTTCACCAGTGCACAGCGCTCGAAGAGGCCCTCCAACACGCGCCTCACGACGTGCACGGTCATCTGCGCCACTGCTCAGACACCCTCATGCCGCTGATTGGCCAAGTCCGCGAGGCGGTGGATGGGCTGGAGGTCATCATCGACGATGATCTCTGGCCGCTTCCCACCTACAGCGAACTGTTGTTTTTGCGCTGAAGCAGCCTTCGGCTCAGAGAAGGTGGAGGCAACCATCCGCTTCTCTCTGGGCCGGATGGGTTTCTAGGGTGACGGAGATCGTCCAGCTCCTCATGATCAGCCCAGGCGCCCCGGTTGCTTCGGAGCGAATCATTTTGGCCCTGGATCAGCCCAACGCTGCTTCTGCCTTGGCCCTGGTGGAAGCGATTCCTGATCTGCGCTGGGTGAAGGTGGGCCTGGAGCTCTTTATCGCCGCAGGGCCTCAGGTCGTGCGGCAGATGCGCGAGGAACTTGGCAAGCGGGTGTTTCTCGATCTGAAGTTGCACGACATCCCCGCCACCATGGCCGGTGCCTGCCGCAGCGCCGCCAGCCTCGGTGCCGAACTGATCAGCGTGCATGCCTGTGCGGGAAGCGAGGCCCTTCGAGCCGCCCAAGAGGCCGCTCTGGAGGGCGCAGCAAGGGCGAGCCTCCCGCCACCAACCCTTCTTGCCGTGACCGTGCTCACGAGCTGGGAGGCCAAGCGATTTCAAGCGGAGCTCGCCATTGCAGAGCCTGTGCAGACTTACGTCAAGCGACTGGCCGCGCTAGCGGCAGAGGCTGGGATCGGAGGCTGCGTCTGCTCACCCCTGGAGGTGGCAGGCCTGCGTGTCGCCCACCCGCAGCCCTTCACGCTGGTCACTCCAGGGATCCGCCCAGCGGGCACGACCCGCGGGGATCAAGCCAGGGTGATGACTCCAGCCCAGGCCTTGGGGGCAGGCGCCAGCCAGCTGGTGATCGGACGACCGATCAGTGCAGCAGCCGATCCAGCCAGAGCTTTCGCTCGCTGTTGCGAGGAGCTTGCTTGCCATGAATCAGCTGAAAATAAAGCCAATTGAAGAATGATCAGTCGCACTGAACAAAGCGAAAGCATGGCACCAAGCAGCACTCATCATTGGACAATGGATAAACAATGACAGCATTCAATTAGTCGCTGCTTCCAGAAGTAGACTGTGCCAACTTGGTCAAAGCGGTGAGCTTTCCAGTAAAATCTGTCCAGCAATGCTTGTTAAAATCATAGAGTTTGCATGTTTGCGTGATGCGCCAATGCTCTGAAGGAGTCCAGTGATATGTCAAAACATGGCTGGGATTTAAGGTCTCCAGCTTTCCTTGCGCTTGACCCAAATTATAGTAGGGGATCGCAGGCTTCAAATGATGAGCATTTTGGGCCATAATGTTATAAAGGAGTGAATCGATTAGAGCCGGGAAAATGACATGGGCAGAATTGAGCACTTGCCGCTCGGCAAAGGCGAGAGGGGGGTCGCCGACAAACCAAGATATGCATGGATGGGTATGATGCAAATAAACAACATTTCCCATGAACCAATTCCAGGAGAGAAAAGGAATCAGCCATGAAAGGAGCAACAATTCCCACCAAGATTTACTCGGGGCCAAAAAGCCGCCCACAGCCAGAAGCAAAACAGGTTGCAAAACAATAACCGCCATCACCATGATTGAATCAGGCAAATAATGACGCCATCTGGATCGCGCTTCGGCACTTATGGGCAAGCAAAGTTTCTTCAACCACACTTCATTCATATAATAAAGTCCAGGTCCCCATATGCTTCTGTAGATCCGCTCAAGCCACTGGCGAGCCTTGGGAAGCTCATCAAATTCATCCTTGCTCAATGGGCCCCAAGAAGGGTCGAGAGATTTGATATTGGTGTGATGATGATGGTTGATATTGTGCTCAAGATTCCAGAGACTGTAGGAATGCAAAGCAGGCAAGAAGCACAGCCTTCCTATCCACTCATTAACCCAACGATGTTTAGCCAATGCCTGATGGCAGGCATCATGTCCAATCACAAAAAGCTGGCCAATAATAAAGCCTGAGCTAAGACTAAAAATGATGTTGAGTGGAAGGGAATAGTCGATCGTTTCCGCCAGAAACCAAAGTGTGCAGAGGAGGCTTTGGGAGAAAAAGATTGCCCAGGCCTTCCAATCTGACCTTTGGCGTAGTTTGGTCGATGTCTCTGGATCCAGCCAGGTCAGTCGGGTTTGAGTCATCCTTGCAATCTAAATCCTGATGTGAGTAGGTGATCAAAGCGAGTGCCAACCTCTCATGACCTGCCTGCGCTGGCTGACTGGCGCAACTCAACCTGCACCAGCAAACCACTCTTGGGACGAGGGGTGGGGATCACCTCAAGACTGAGGTCTTGGTCAGGAACCAGCTGGAAGCGAAGCGACTGCAAGAGACGGGTCAGCAGGAGCCGCATTTCCAGTTCCGCCAGGGGCCTGCCCAGGCACACCCGCGGCGCGGCGCCGAAGGGCACATAGGCAGCGCCAGGCGGTGGGCCGCTGAGATGGCGCTCCGGACGAAAGGCCTCAGGATCAACAAAGGCCTGTCCATCGCGCTGGGTCGCTGTGATATCGACTTGGATGACTTTCCCTGGCGCAATGGTGTACGGCCCTAAGTGAACCGGAGCGACCGCCCTGCGAAAGAAGCCCCCCACCGGTGGCACCAGCCGCAAGACCTCTTGGATCACAGCATTGAGTCGCGGCAGAGTCTCCAGCTGCTCGACGCCTGTGGCGCTGGGGGGCCAGGGAAACGCATCAATCTCCTCCTGAAGCCAGGCCATGGCAGCGGGATGTTGGAGCAGCAACAACACCATCAAGGTGAGGGAGGAGGCGGTGGTTTCGTAACCGGCAAAGAGCAACAACAGCAATTGATCCGCCAGATCGGCATCCTCCAGGGGAAGGCCGGCCTCATCGCACGCGCTGGTAAGCACGCTAAGGGAAGGCAGCAATCCAAGAATGCGGGTAATCAAGCGGCGACGGGCGGCCTTGGCTCGGGCAAGCCGGCTGGTGGGATAGGCGATGGGCAGGCTGAACAGCCCGCGGCTCCAGATCTCGAAATCCTCGTAAAGCCCCTCCCTTCCTTCGGGAGTGAGTCCAAGCACCTCCTCGGCGATCACCTGAAAAGCAAAAGGACGCATCCAGTGCGCCAACGCCACAGGCTGGGGGGCACCGGCCAAGCCAGACACCACCTGATCACAGATCGAGGCGATGCCGGGTGCATAGCTCTTGAGGGCCTGGCCAGAAAACAGGCGACCCACCGCCCGCCGCCGCGCCATGTGCGCCTCCCCATTGCGGTTGGAGAGGGAAAAGGGCCCGAGCAGCTGACTCACGCTGGGGGGCCACCACCCCTCCAGGGCTGCAGGCTGGCTGATCAGCTCCGCCACTGGGCCCGCCCCGCGCACAAACACTGAGGGTTGACCGGCAAGAACGGTTTCAAACACATCGCCCATTTGAGCAAAGCGCCGTGCGGCAAACTCTGGATCGCGCAGGGAGGCGAGCAGCTCGAGCACACCTGTCACGGCGCCGGTGTGGGGCGGGGCCTGGGAGGGAGAGGACGGCATCACCCACGGGACAAGAGCTGCACCAAGCTAGAAGCCCTGGCAGCAGCTGTTGGGGTGCCCCTCAGCCTTAGGGCTGGTCGATCCCCATTTCCGCCAGAGCCGCCTCCTCCACCCACACCGACACGGATCCGCCGGGACAACGCCACTCCGCCCAACCGTCGCCATTGGTGGTGATGGGCTCCCGGATATGGCCCGTGAGATCGCGGAACACGGTGTGGGGTTTGCCCACTTCCATCCACTTCGAGCCGGCAGACCCATCACTCATGAGCACAGCCATGGCCCGGGGGTGGCCAGGCGTGCCGAGGCGGGTCCAGCCGATGGTGTTGAAGTGGTCGATGTAGTCGTATTGGGGTCCATAGCTGCAGTGGGTGCGGGCTAAGAGAAAGCGATCGATCAGAAAACGATGGCTTGGGAGCCAGATCTCGTATTCAGGTCCTTGCCCCCCCTTTTGCCCCTTGTAGTGCGCACCGTAGTAATCAGCGTGGAAGATGCAGGGATAGCCCTGATCACGAAGCAAGATCACGGCATAGGCCAGGGGCTTGAACCAGGACTCCACCACCGATTCCAGTGATTGCAAAGGCTGGGTGTCGTGGTTCTCCACGAGCGTCACGGCCAGCAGGGGCATGATTTGCATCAGGCTGCCATCCAGGAGCCGACGCATGTCGTAGTGACCGCCGCTGCGGCTGGCAACGTGGAAGTTTTGGTGAAGTGGTGCGTCGAAAAGGTGCATCCGACCACCGGTGTTGGCTGCATACCAGGACAGGGAGGGCAGGTCGTAAGACCAATACTCCCCAACCACAAAATGGCGGTGTTGGGCATAGCTGTCGAGATCTGTGATCCAGTCGAGGAAGAAATCGCTGCTGATATGTTTGATCGCATCCAGCCGGAAGCCATCCACTTTGAAGGTGTCGTGCATCCAATGGCCCCAATACTTGAGCTCCCCACGCACTTCCGGGTGGTTGATATTGAGATCACATCCCATCAAGTAGTCATAATTGCCCTTCTCTAAATCAACGTTGGCTTCAAAAGATGCACCTTGCGTCCTCCAGATCGCTTTGTAGTCGGGCCGACGCTCATTGCTATCAACAGAATCAAAGTGATACCAATGCCATTTCATGGTGGAGTATTGACCACCACGCTTGTCAAATTCAAACAAGGTCCAGGCCCGAATCGGCTGCTCTCCCTCCAGGGGTCGGTTGCGATCGACAGGGTCATAGGGAGTGGCCAGATAGTCCTCCTTGTCGTCAGCCCACATCTTGTGGTTGAACACGGCATCGGCATAAACTTGAACACCAACGGCATGGCAGGCCGCCACAGCCTCCTCATACTCAGCGCGCGTACCGTATTTGGTCGCCACTGTTCCCTTCTGATCAAATTCCCCTAGATCAAAAAGGTCGTATATGCCGTAGCCCACGTCCCAGCGGCTCCCTCCCTTGCTGGCGGGCGGCAGCCATACACCCGTGATCCCTGCCTTGGCCAAGGCAGGCGCCTCGTTCTTCAGGCGCCGCCAATGTTGGCCATCGGCGTCGCTATACCAATGGAACCACTGCATCATCGTGCCATTGAATTCTGTGGGCTCCGGCACCGCCTCAGCGCCCAGCTTGGCTTCATGGGTCGCCAGCCATTCGAGCATCAGGCGGACGGCAGCCTCCTCAGTCCTCACCATGGGGTCGCGCTCGGCTTCAAGAACCAAGCGCTTCAATGTGCTGAAGATGGCCGACATCTGAAAAAGGGGTGGGCTCTTCACCGTAGGCAGTTTTTTTGCGATCGATTCGTCAGGGGCTGCTGACGCTGGCTTGGCGTGGGGCTGACCATCGACGCGTCAACCACAAAGACACTTAAACTTTCATTTGATTACAATTGAGCCAAAACGATCAGGACCATGGGCGCCAGTGCTATTAGGAAATTGATCACATAGCCTGGTTAGATTTAATCTCGATTTAATGATGGTGTTTCCCTGTAACCAGTCAGCCGATCAAGCTTGGCCCCGCTTGGTGATTCCTGACAAGCATGTGTTCATCCTGGTTTTGAGATCCCCGCGCTCTCACGCGCCCTCCCCTCCAGCCTGGCAGCCTCTGAGGATTCACACTGGCAAGGCGAGGGATGAATGCCATGCGTTGGCTGAGCAACGTGCGCCTGCCTCAGGGAACACCCTGCAGCCATCGACGTGACCAGCGCTGGCGGGTGGCCATCAATGGACAGGGACACATCGCCCGCTTCGAGACCATCGGCGCCGGTAGCGCCGCCGCCGGAGACGATTGGGGAGGGGACTGGCTCAGCCCCATGGGCGTTGATCTGCAGATCAACGGAGGCCTCGGGTTGCCCTTCCCTGAACTCAGCGCGGCCGATTTACCGAAGCTGGAGGAGCTGCTCGAGTTCCTGTGGCAGGAGGGAGTGGAAGCGATCTCACCCACCCTTGTCACCTGCGGGGTCGATCCCCTGCGCCAAGCCCTGGCGGTGCTCGCGCAGGCGCGCACCCGCCATCGCCCAGGCCTGTGCCAACTCCTGGGAGCCCACCTGGAGGGGCCCTTTCTGGCCCACAGCCGCCGCGGCGCGCACCCCGAGGAGCATCTCTGTCCCCCCAGCCTGGCCGCGCTTGAGGAGCGCATCAGTGGGTTTGCCGGTGGCCCTCAGGCCGACATCGCCCTGATGACCCTCGCCCCGGAGCTGGAGGGTGCCGGCGCTGTGATTGCGGCACTGCGGGCGCGCCAGGTGGTGGTGTGCCTGGGCCACAGCGCCGCCGATGGGCAGCAAGCCGAGGCCGGCTTTGCAGCGGGGGTGACCATGCTCACCCATGCCTTCAACGCCATGGCCGGCTTGCATCACCGCGATCCGGGGCCGGTGGGCGCCGCGGCCCTGCGGGGCACGGTGGCGCTTGGGCTGATCGCCGATGGCGTGCATGTGGCCCCCACCATGGCCGTGTTGCTGCAGCGACTCGCCCCCCAGGCCATCGTGCTGGTGAGCGATGCTCTTGCCCCCTATGGCCTCGGGGAGGGGCCCCACCGCTGGGATGAACGGCTGCTGACGGTGAAGGATGGCAGCTGCCGCTTGGCGGATGGCACCCTCGCCGGCACCACCATGCCCCTGCTGGAGGGGGTGGCTCGTCTGGCCCACTGGGGCGTGCCCGCCGATCAGGCGATTGCCGCAGCCACTCTCCACCCCCGCCGGGTGCTGGGGGATGCTCGGCCCCTGCAGACCCTGTTGCTCGGGCGCCCCCTGACCAGCTGCCTGCGATGGCGCCAGGGGGAAGGAGGGCTGGGCTGGCAGGCGTCGGCCTGATGGGCCCCGGCTTCACTGCCTAAGATCCGCCCCACCGATTGCCTGCTGCAAGCCCCTCCATGACATCCGACCTTCAGCAGGCCCAACCCAGCCAGGGGGAACCGACCGCAGCCACGGAGCCTCAAGGGGCCTCGCCCGCAACCACTCCTTGCGCCAAAACGGCCGAGAAGGCAGAGGTGCGCGCCTATTTCGAGAGCACGGGCTTTGAGCGCTGGAACCGCATCTACAGCGACAGCGACGACGTGAACAAGGTGCAGCGCAACATCCGCCTTGGCCATCAGAAAACGGTGGATGCCGTCCTCGCTTGGTTGCAGGCGCAGGGCGATCTGGAGGGGCGCAGCTTTTGTGACGCTGGCTGCGGTGTAGGCAGCCTGAGCTTGCCCTTGGTGGGCCTCGGCGCCGGCTCGGTGCTCGCCACCGACCTCTCCGAAGCCATGGTGAACGAGGCGCAGCGCCGCGCCGCTGAACAGGGTCTGACGGG
The DNA here is from genome assembly GCA_035284785.1 of Cyanobacteriota bacterium. GTDB lineage: Bacteria > Cyanobacteriota > Cyanobacteriia > PCC-6307 > Cyanobiaceae > Cyanobium. The sequence continues at coordinate 19,409 of JAYKHK010000042.1, forward strand.
CGATCGCCTGCGGTTCGCCGTATCCGATCTGGAGAGCCTCAGCGGCCGCTTCGACACCGTGATCTGCCTGGATGTTTTCATCCACTATCCCCAGACGGCTGCGGAGGAGATGGTGAAGCATCTGGCATCCCTGGCGGAGCACCAGCTGATTGTGAGCTTCGCGCCCTACACCCCCCTTCTGGCCGTGCTCAAGGGCATCGGCCAACTCTTCCCAGGCCCCAGCAAAACCACGCGCGCCTATCAGCTCAAGGAAGACGGGATCGTGGCCGCAGCTGCTGCATCTGGCTTCAAGCCTCTGCAGCGCAGCCTGAACCAGGCTCCCTTCTACTACTCGCGCTTGATCGCCTTCGAGCGCGGCTGAGCCACCAGCTCCACCAACAGCTCAGCCAGGCGCCGATCCGCGTCGCGAACCGCCAGTGTCTCCATTCCAGCGCGCAGGGTGAGCAGGGGATCGGCGCTTGCGCCACCACCCCGCAGCCTGGGCCCAAGCAGGCGCCAGACGGCCTGCTCCAGAGCGCTTTCTCCGGGGTCGTGCTGCCACACGATCACAGCGGCCCCCAGGGCCGCCGCAGCCGCTGCATTGGCCTCTTGATGGCGATCGGCAGCTTGGGGGAAAGGCACCAGGATTGTGGGCGTTCCGCTCACCGCCAGCTCGCTGAGACTGCCTGCCCCCGCCCGGCTGATGGTCAGATCCACATGCTGCAGCAACCCTGGCAGCTCATCGGAGAAGGGCCGTTCCACCACGCCCTCCAGCCGAAACTGGCCCGCCTCCGGATCCTGGTTGCCGGTGAGGTGCACCACCCGACACCCTGCCGCCGCCAAGCGGGGGATCAGGGGGCGCACCATGCGGTTGAGCCGCAAGGCTCCTTGGCTGCCGCCCATCACCAGCAGCAAGGGCCCCGCGCCCCTGGGCACCCACTCCGGCAGGGGCGCCGGCTCCAGGAAGGCCTGTCGAACAGGCGTGCCCGTCACCAGAGGGCGGCAGTGGGAAAGTCGCTCAGCCGCCTCTGGCAGCCCCAGGGCCACCCGTGTGCAAAGGCGCCCCAGAAGGCGTGTCACCTTGCCAGGGATGGCATTGCTTTCATGCAGCACCACGGGCACCCCGCTCCAGCGGGCCGCCAAAATGGCTGGGGCGGCGATGTAGCCCCCCGTGCTGAACACCACATCCACACCCTTCCGCAGGATCAGCCGTCGGGTGGGCAGGGTCGCCCCCACCAGCTGGAGCAGATTGATGAGCTTGCGCAGTCCCCGGCCCTGCAGACCACCTGCGCGCACGGTGTGGAGTGGATAGCGACTCGGCACCAGCTTTTGCTCCAGGCGATCAGGCACCCCAAGCCAGTGCACCTGCCAATCGGATGGCAGGGCCTCCGCCACCGCCAGGGCAGGAAAAAGATGGCCACCTGTGCCGCTGGCCGCGATCAGGAGGGTGGGCATGGCGATGCTCTGCCAAGGGCGAGGGGCGGGCCTAACTTAAAAGCCAACTGCGGCGGTCCCCACCCCCAGTCGCACCCGGCTCCATCCACCCCATCCGTCCCCCGCGATGCCCTTCCCGCGCAGACTTCCTGCCCTGTTCATGAGCAGTCTGGTGCTGGCTCCGGCCATCGGCGCCCCATCCGTGCAGGCGGCGCCCCCCACCGCGAACCAGCTGCAAGCCCTGGAAGCGGCCCTCAACAGCCGTGACGACACGGCCCTCAGCACTCTCCTCAGCAAGGGACCCGGGTTGAACCCGGACGAGTTGAAACAGCGCCGCCAGTATCTGCGTGACAACTTTGCCGATGTGCGCTGGGAGGTCAAAAAGGGACCGAATCTCCGCAGTGGGGAGCCGAGCGTGATGATGAGGGTGAGCGGCACCCGTGAACAGGGGGGCAGCATCTTTCGGCTGGAATCGGAGCAGCGCCTCTCCCTGCAAACCGATGGCCAGCGCTTCACCGGCCAAACCATCTGGAGGGAGCAGTCGCTCCTGCGCAGTGGCGAAAACTCCCCCTCGGTGAGCCTGCAGATCCCCGATGCCGTGCTCACCGGACAGCGCTACGACCTGGATGTGATCTTCGATGACCCCCTCGATGGGGCCCTCGTGGCTGGTGGCATCCGGCCGATCAGTGACGAGGAGGTGAAGGCCATGGAAAGTCCCCGACTCGACCTGACTGCCCTGGGGGGGGGGGGGCTGTTCAAGATCGTGCAAGCGCCCCAAACGCCAGGCTCCCAAACCTGGGCGGTGCTGCTGGTGCACCCGAAGGGTGTGGTGAGCGCCACCAAGCGGGTGCGGGTCGTCTCCGATCGGCAGGTTCTCGAGCCCTGAATCCATGGGCCGGCCCCATCGCATCTGGGTGGTGGATGACGATCCAGAAGTGCGCTCCTTGTTGGCCACCTACCTGAAGGATCAGGGCTACATCGTGCGCACCCTCGCCGACGGCGCCCAACTCAAAGCCAGGCTTGAGGGACAGCTGGGGGGAGAACGGCCTGATCTGCTCGTTCTCGATCTGATGCTGCCAGGAGACGATGGCCTCACCTTGCTGCGCCGCCTGCGGGACGGTGGAGATTCCCTGCCAGTGCTGATGCTCACCGCTCGGGCGGATGGAGTGGATCGCATCATCGGGCTGGAGCAAGGGGCCGATGACTATCTGGCCAAGCCCTTTCTCCCCAGGGAACTAACGGCCAGGATCGAAGCCATCCTGCGGCGCCGCTCCCCACCACCGAGTGGATCGCCCCAACCGGAAGGGGGCAGCTATCGCTTTGGTGATTGCACCGTGGATCTCACCACTCGGCAACTCAGGCGGGAGTCGGAGTTGCTGCCGATCACCAGCGGGGAGTTTGCCCTGCTCGCTGCGTTCCTGCAGCACCCCCATCGCCCCCTCTCCCGCGAACGACTGATCGAACTGAGCCGGGGGCCAACCTGTGACACGGAAAGCCGCAGCATGGATGTGCAGATTTCAAGGCTGCGCAAGCTCATTGAGCCGGATCCGGCCCGCCCGCGCTATGTGCAAACTGTCTGGGGGTATGGCTATGTCTTTGTTCCCGATGGCCGGCCCAGGCAGACCTAGCGGGCACTGGCAGGAACTCAGCCGCCCACTTGGCTATGGCGCCGCAGCAGCAGGTTTCACCGCCCTGGGCCTGCTTCTTCTCCATCTCCTGCTGGCCCACCGCTTGGAACAACAGCAGCGACGGCAATTGGCCAGCCAAGTGAGCGCCATGGTGTTGCTCAGTGAAGTCGCCCTGGAGCGCTACAGCCCGGCAGAACTCAGCGATGTGATCGGCACCAAGGTGGTCGTTGGTCCGAAGCCCCCCCAAGCGGGCACGCCCGCTTGGCCAGCGGATCCCACCCTGCGGCGGCAGGCGGAGGCCCTGCGGATGCATCTCTGCAGCAAACTCACCACCTGCCCAACGGTTTGGCCCGTGGGACAGGGCACTCCCGCAGGCTCTGGCCGGGGTGTGTGGGTGGAGCTCAACTCCCCCCTGGAAACGGCCTGGCTGTTTGCTCCGATCCCTGCCTTGCGAGGGTGGCCTCCAGATCCCCAGTTGTTCACCCTCGCCGGAGGCCTGGGTGCGCTGGCCACCCTGCTGGTTTTTTTCAGCCTGGAGGTGCAGCGGCCCCTGCGCCAGTTGGATGCCGCCCTGGAGCAGGTGGGCCTGGATCAGCAGCCGCAGCCCGTTGCCGCCCGCGGCGCCGAGGCGGTGCGCCACCTCGCCCACCACTTCAACACCATGCTGCTGCGGCTCCAGCGAGCCAGCCAGGAGAGGGCCACCATGCTCGGGGGCATCGCCCATGATCTGCGCAGCCCACTGACGCGCCTGCGACTGAGGCTGTCTCAGCACACCCCTTGGTCTGAAGAGGAACGGCGCCGGGCAGATGTGGATCTCAGTGCCCTGGAGAGGGTCATCGAACAGTTTTTGTTGTTTGTTGGCTCGGCAGGTCAGGAACAACCGGTCTGGGTCCCGCTAGAGGCCTTGGTGGGGGAGGCGGCCAATGCGGTGGAGACTGTCGCGCTTGATTTGGAGCCCATGCAGCGGCGGGTGCGCCCCATCGCCCTCAGCCGTGCTGTGGCCAACCTGCTGCTCAACGCCGAGTCCCACGGCACGCCCCCCCTGCGGCTGCTGCTGCGGGCCCTCTCTGCGAAGGGTTTTGCGATTGAGGTGTGGGATGGAGGCCCAGGAATTGCCCCGGTGGATTGGGAACGGGCCAAACAACCCTTCCAGCGACTGGATGAGGCCCGCGGTGGGTTGGGGAACAGCGGGCTTGGCCTGGCCATCGCCGAGCAGGTGGCCCGCGCCCATGGGGGCCAGCTCAGCTGCCGACAGGTTTTCGAAGGAGGCCAGTCATGGTTCGTCGTCCGCTTGACGGGCTGCTCCCAGCTGCAGGGCTGATCCCCAGTCACATCTGGTCACACCTTCGACCGACTGGGTCGCATTTCGGTGACCAACGCTCTGCAGGATGAAAGTGCACTCTTTCCCATCCATGCCATGCTGATTTGGTTGTTGACTCGTCCCTCGGCTGGCCTGCCCGCCCTGGCCTTGCTCCTGCTGAGTTTGGGAGGAACGTCGACCATGGCCCAGCCGGTGGGGCCGACTCCGCCTGGACAGGGCTTGACTCGCGAACAACAGCTGAAGCTCTTTCCTGAGCAGCGGCGGCTGGCCCTGACGGATCGCCGCGCCCGCATCGCCATCTTGCAGCGGGGCGAGACTTGCCTCCAAAGTGCTCCCGATTCAGAAGCGCTGCGCAACTGCATGCGGACGGAGCGGGAAGCCATGCGGCAACAAAAACGTCAGCACATGAACGATGTGCAGGCGCTCTTTGAACGCAATGGCCTCCCCGCACCGCAGTGGAAAAAGCGCCAAGGCCCGCGTCAAGGGCCAGTTCCCAACCAGGGAGGGCCTCAAATCTGAGCGTTTGATGCCGTTTGACCCCACCCCCTCCTGACCAGCAGGAGGTGGGTGGGGCCGGCGGATCAGAGGATCTGCGCCTCCAGGGCTCAGGCCTCATCCAGGGCCGCCACCCCAGGCAACACCTTGCCTTCGAGCAGCTCCAGGCTGGCGCCACCGCCGGTGGAGATGTGGCTCATTTGGTCAGCCACGCCCACCTTTTCGACGGCGGCCACGGAATCGCCACCGCCGATGATCGTGATCGTGCCCTTGGCGCTCAATTCGGCCAGGGTGTGGGCAATGGCATTGGTGCCCGCTGCGAACTTATCGAATTCGAAGACGCCCATCGGGCCATTCCAGATCACGGTTTGGCAATCGGCCAAGGCCTCCTGGAACACTTTCACTGAATCGGGGCCGATGTCCAGGCCCATCCAGCCATCGGGGATGGCCTCCACCTTGGCGATCTGGCTGTTGGCGTCAGGCTTGAAGGCGTCGGCCAACACCACATCGGTGGGCAGCAGGAACTGCACACCTTTGGCGGCCGCCTTGGCCTCCAGCTCCTTGGCCAACTCGAGCTTGTCTTCCTCCACCAGGCTCTTGCCCACCGCGAGACCGCGGGCTTTGTAGAAGGTGAAGATCATGCCGCCACCGATCAGAATCTTGTCGCACTTATCGATCAGCGCCTCAAGCACCCCGATCTTGCTGCTCACCTTGGAACCACCCACGATGGCGGCCAGGGGACGCTTGGGAGCGTCAATGGCGCCCTGGAGGTAGGCCAGTTCCTTCTCCATCAGGTGGCCTGCCACATTCGGGCTGAGGAATTTGGTGACCCCTTGGGTGGAGGCATGGGCCCGGTGGGCGGCGCCAAAAGCGTCGTTCACATACACCTCAGCCAACGAGGCCAACTGCTTGGCGAACTCGGCTTCATTCTTTTCCTCCTCAGCAAAGAAGCGCACGTTCTCCAGGAGCACCACGCCGCCCTCCTGCAGGGCCGCCACCTTCGCTTCCGCATCAGGGCCGATGCAGCTCTCGGTCTTCTCCACGGGCACACCAAGAAGATCGCTCAGCCGAGCGGCCACCTGGGTGAGGCGCATCCCCTCGTTCACCTGCCCATCGGGCCGGCCGAAATGGGCAGCGAGGATGACCTTGGCACCATTGTCACGGAGGTGGGCAATGGTGGGGAGGGCGGCCCGGATGCGGGTGTCATCCGTGATGGCGCCAGCGTCATCCAGGGGGACGTTGAAGTCCACCCGCACCAGCACGCGCTTGCCGCGGAGATCTGCAGCGCCGAGACTGGCGAGGGAACGCTTGGCCATGGTTGCGGGCGGAGGGAGAAGGCGGGGGGAGATTAACCCCTCAGCCACCCATCCTCACAGAACCATCCCGAACCAAAGCTGCGGAGGCCACCAGAGCCGCCGGCGCTGGCTCGCGCAACCGTGGGCAATTGAGCTGGCCATCTGCGGTTTGCCAGATGGCTGAAGCAACGAGTTTCATCCTTCAAATTGGAGATCTCCTTCAGCATCAGCCCCAGGCCAAGCATGCCGAGGGCGCTCAACATGCCAAACAAGCTCAAGAAGAGCGTGGGAAGCGGGCCACCAGGCCGCTCTGCAAAAGCTCTGGGCCGATTCCTGCAAAATGCTGGAAATCAAGCAGTCCAAGGCTGCAGGGGAAGCATTGAAACAAAGGGGGAATTCAACAGGCAGGAGGCGAAGAATCAACCAGGCAATTTTCACGCGAACGCGGAAAGCACCCAACTTGCGGATCGTGCCAACTCGACGATGCACTTGGGTCGGGATATCTGCCAGAGTCTATCTCATTTGGGAAGCGAAGATGGAGAGTTGCATCTCAATCAAGCTTGTGGGACTGATCAGCGGGGAGATGCAACAAACGGCAAGAAAATAGCCCCAAATCCAAAAACATCTGCCATGCTGACTGAAGTTGGAGAGAAAGTAGTCTGCTCAAATAGCCGTTGGCCTGTGCCATGGCCGGGACGCATCTAGCTGCTCGCTGTGGAACAGCGGTCGGGGGGAGAAGGTCAAAGCCCCATCTATGAAAACGGTCGATTGCCATCGGCAAGTTTGAGTGATCACGGGAGTTGTCTCCACCCACCAATACAAGGGGGTCTGAATCCACACCCCACACCGACCTTCTCACCGCCTTGCCCTTGTCTTTGCCACCCTGCTCAAGCACCACGGCTGCAACGCTCCGCCTCAAGGGCAGTGTGGTCAGGGGAGTTGTTGTTGCAAACAACAATCGAGCCTGGCAAGGGCAAGCGCTGGATGTCTGCAATGGCAGGGCCGATAGCCCCTGCTTGGTTAGAAGCAGGAACGATGAAAGTGATCTTCAGGCTCATCAGGCCCTCCCGAGCCAACGCGGAACCCCTCCAGCAACGGTGGGGGATCGCGGCGCGTCCTCCTCGTCCTGATGCTCGGTTGGGGCTGGCTGATGCTCCTCTCTGCAGCTCTGCACCCGGCTTCACCCCGGAGCCAGCCTGCGTCGGCCCGCCAGCCACGTGATCTACGGGCCTGCGCCGGTTGGGTCTTCCCCTTGGTGCTCTCTGGGCGGCGGGCGCTAGAAATTGAAAGCCAACCTCCCCTGTCATGTTCGACACCGTTCTGTTCCCCATCGACAACAGCCGCCAGACGATGGAAACGGCCGCGGTGGCCATCCAGCTGGCCCAAAGGCACGGCAGCCGTGTGGTGCTGCTCTCCGTGGTGGAGGAGGAGGGAGCAATGCACAATCCCGCCGCGGTCACCCAACTGTTGGAGCAGGCGCGGGCCAGCTTCGAGCAGGCGGGCTTGGCCTGTGATGTCTTCGAGCGAGCCGGCAAACCGGCTTTCGTGATCGGCGATGTGGCCGATGAGGTGAATGCCGATCTGATCATCATGGGCACCCGAGGCATCAGCCTGGAAGAGGATCAGCAGAGCACTGCCGCCCGGGTGATCCAGCTGGCTCCCTGCCCGGTGATGGTGGTGCCCTGATGGTGCCGCCCCCTGTGGCCGGAGTGGCAGCGTCGAAAGGAGGGGCCGGCCAGCCACTCATCCAGTGGTACCCCGGCCACATCGCCAAGGCTGAGCAGGCGCTCACAGCCAACCTCGACAAAGTGGATCTGGTGATCGAGGTGAGGGATGCGCGCATTCCACTGGCCACCTCCCATCCGCGGCTCGACCGCTGGATCAAGGGAAAACCCCATCTGTTGGTGCTCAACAGGATGGACATGGTGTCTGTGTCCGCCCGCCAAGCTTGGGAGACGTGGTTTTGCCAAAGGCAGACGGGCGCCCCGATCAGCCCCCTGTGGTGTGACGCGAAAGCCGGCACGGGCGTGAGGGCGGTGCAGCAGGCCGCCATCCGAGCGGGGGAGGCCCTCAATGCCCGCCGGCAGGCCAGGGGAATGCGGCCGCGGCCGGTGCGGGCCCTGGTGCTGGGATTTCCCAATGTGGGCAAATCGGCCCTGATCAACCGGCTGGTGGGCCAGCGGGTGGTGGAGAGCGCCCGCCGTCCCGGGGTCACCCGCAGTCTGCGCTGGGTGCGGCTGGGCCAGGCGCTCGACCTGCTGGATGCCCCCGGGGTGCTTCCACCCCAACTGGAGGATCAACGAGCGGCCCTGCTCCTCGCCATCTGTGACGACATTGGCCAGGCGTCCTACGACACCGAGCTGGTGGCTGGCGCATTCCTGCGCCTCCTGTTGGTGCTCTCGGTCCAACCGCTCGCAGGGGTGGAGCTGAGGGGACTGGAGACCCGTTTCAAGGTGAGCTTTGACCCCTCCAGCAGCGGGGCTGCTCCTGATCCGGAGACGTGGCTGGCCATGGCCGCGGCGCGTCACGCCAGCGGCGACCCTCGCCGCATGGCCCAGCGGTTGTTGGATGAGTTCCGCAAAGGGCTGCTGGGCCCCATGGCCCTGGAAGTTCCGGCCCCCCTTCCCGGAGCGCCCCACCCCGGCGCACAGCCTTGAAACCTCCAGCCCCCGCTCCTCCGGCGCCCTGGATGCCTGGCTTTGGCGAGGGCGAAGGGGAGCTGCTTCGCCTCACCTACCCCAAGCCCCTGCCGATGCGGCTGGATCGCTGGCTGGTGAGTCAGCGGCCGGAGCAGAGCCGCGCCCGCATCCAGAAGTTCATCGACGCCGGCTACGTGCGGGTGAATGGCGTCACCGGCCGGGCCAAGACGCCCCTGCGTCAGAACGACACGGTGGAGCTGTGGATGCCGCCGCCGGAGCCCCTGCCCTATCTGGTGGCCCAGGAGATGGCCCTGGATGTGCTCTTCGAAGACGAGCACCTGATCGTGCTCAACAAGCCCGCCGGCCTCACTGTGCATCCGGCGCCCGGCAACAAAGATGGCACCCTGGTGAACGGCCTACTGCACCACTGCCCCGACCTGCCGGGGATCGGTGGGGAGATGCGCCCGGGCATCGTGCACCGGCTCGACAAGGACACCACCGGCTGCATCGTGGTGGCCAAGAGCCAGGAAGCCCTGGTGAAGCTGCAGGTGCAGATCCAGAAGCGGATCGCTTCCCGCGAATATCTGGCGGTGGTCTACGGCCAGCCCGCTGCCGACCGGGGCACGATCATCGGCGCGATCGGCCGCCATCCGGTGGATCGCAAGAAGTACGCCGTGGTGCATGACGGCTCCGGCCGCCATGCCTGCACCCACTGGAGCGTGGTGGAGCGGCTGGGGGATTACGCCCTATTGCGCTTCAAGCTCGATACCGGCCGCACCCACCAGATCCGGGTGCATTGCGCCCACACGGGCCATCCGATCGTGGGCGATCCGGTGTACTCCCGCTGCCGCAAGCTGCCGGTGGAGCTGCCGGGCCAGGCACTGCATGCGGTGCAGCTGGGGCTGGATCACCCGATCAGCCGGGAGCGGATCGTGTGCGAGGCGCCGCTGCCGCCGGTGTTCGAGAAGTTGCTGTTGGTGCTGCGGCGGCGCGTTGGCGCACCAGACTGAACCATCCAAACGGCGGATACGCCCAGCCATGTCCCAGCAAGCCCTGCAGGCCCTCATCGACGCGGTGCGCAATGACGCCGCCCTGCAGCAGAAGCTCTCCAGCACCGCGGCCGCTGATGTGGATGCGGTGGCGCTGTGGGCGCGGGAGGCCGGATTCGATGTGGTGAGCCGCGACTTCGTGGATCACGCCGAAGGGGCGCTGGTGGAATACGAAGACGAGGATTATTTCCTCAAGTCCGGCTGGTGGACCCTGGGCTGAGGTGTTCGCGGTTTAGGCGGCCACTGGCAGGCGCGGACAGGCCTCCACCAGGGTTCGGGTGATCGGGGCCTGGGGATTGCGCAGCAGCGCCGCCCCGGGGCCTTCCTCCACGATCCGGCCGCCGTCGAGCACGATCACCCGGTGGCAGAAGCCGCTGGCTACGGCCAGGTCGTGGGTCACGAACAGCATCCCCAGCCCGAGCCGTTGCTGCAGATCCCGCAGCAGGGCCAGCACGTCGGCCTGCACCTCCGCGTCGAGCATGCTCACGCTCTCGTCGCAGAGGAGCACTTTCGGCTCGAGGATCAGGGCGCGGGCAATGGCCACCCGCTGCTGCTGACCGCCCGAGAGCTGGCGCGGCAGGCGGTTCTCGAAGGCTTCCGGTGGCTCGAGGCCCACGGCGGCCAGCAGCTCCCGGGCGCGCTCGCGGGCCTGGCTGCGGTTGGCGAGCCCGTGGATCAGCAGGGGGTCGGCCACCGCATCGCCCACTCGCATGTGGGGATTGAGGCAGGCCAGTGGGTCTTGAAACACCATCTGGATCGCCCGGCGGGCCCGTTGCAGCTCTCCCCCGCGCAGGCTCAGGAGCTCCTGCCCCTCCAGCCGCACACTGCCGCCCCGTACAGGCGCCAAACCCATCAGGGCCCGGCAGAGGGTGCTCTTGCCGCAGCCCGACGCTCCCACCAGGCCGATCGTTTCGCCGCGGTGCAGGGCCAGGCTCACCCCATCCACCGCCTTGAGCCAGCGCGGCTGCCAGGGCACTGAGGGCAGCGGGTGCCAGCAGCGCAGCTCCTCGATTTGCAGCAACAGCGGCGGATCGCTGGGCGGTTGCGGCTGCTGGCCTTCCCGGGCTCG
>JAYKHK010000043.1:0-6472 GCA_035284785.1 Cyanobacteriota bacterium
GGTTCAACGGAGGAATCAGCCGTTGGATCTACCGTGACTGTTGCGGTTGTGGAACCCGCGGCAAAGATGATCGTTGCTGGCGTTCCTGCAATCCCCGTATAGTCCGTTCCAAGGCTCGCCGTTCCAGCAACGCTGTAATTCACCGGTAAAGATGTTGTCGCATCTCCTGTTCTGCTAAACGTATAAATCAAATTCCCTATCCCATCTTCTGCCACACTTGACGGGCTCACCGACAGCGTGATCACCGGCAGCGGCGCGTCGTCATTGAGAATCGTGCCCACCACAGCACCACTCGTACCAACCGTGTAATCCGTTCCCGCCAAAAGCGTCAGCACCACCGTTTCATCGGCTTCCACAGTGCTATCCGCCGTTGGATCTACCGTGACTGTTGCGGTTGTGGAACCCGCGGCAAAGGTGACGTTGGCAGAAGGTGCGCCAATCCCTGTGTAATCGGTTCCCAGGGAAGCGGTACCACTGACGCTGTAGTAAACGGTTAAAGGGGATGTGGTGGATCCTGTTCTGGTGAAGGTATAAATGAGATTGGCAGCTCCATCTTCTGCTACGAAGGTTGGGCTTACTGATAGCGAAACAGCAGGGGGGCTTGAGGGAGCAGCGGCAATTGATAATGACCATCCATTATCAATAAAACCATTATAAGAAGCCGAATCGTCCTGAATGTATAGACTCCATACGCCATTGGGATTGGTTCCGTTGAAAACGGAGAGGTCGGCTAAGTAGGGGCCAATAGGCGTGGACGGATTGATAAAAATGTCACCGACCTCAAAATCAGTTGGGCGATAAATGCCATTTAGTAATTGAGTACTATTTGGAAGAGATAGGGAGGCGAGCGATGAAAAGGTAATCGTGAGGTCGTTAATCCCAAAAGCGCCTCCCACATCCGACATCAACAGGCTTTTTGCGCCCGTTGGGCCGACCAGCAGAATATCGAGATCGTCAGGCCAGCCGTGGGTGAGGTTGTAAAGAGTCAGCTCCAGGGAAGCCAAGGAAAGATCACTGTCTGTGGCAATCGTCACCGTGGAGGGGAGGGGAATCCCTGAACCAAAGGAAGGGATGGTGATCCTGGCCGGATTAAACGCAGTGAACGCGCCGTCATCATTGAGAATGGTGCCACTCGCGCTTGCGGTGCCCAAGGTGGCACTATTGGTGGGATTGAAGAGAGTTACCGCAAAGTCTTCGTGAGGTTCCTCAATGGAATCAGCTCGCACATCTATGGTGATCGTTTTCGTGAGTTCTCCTGGGGAAAAGCTCACACTTCCAGTCGGAAGCTGCAAACCCGAAAAATCAGCTGCATCGACAGGATTAGCACCAAGACCAGTCACAGCCCATGAGACGCTGGTCTGACCAGTGCTGCTACCCTTGCGACTGATCTGGAAACTGAAAGGAGTAGAACCAAACTGACCTTCATTCAGGAAGGTCTGAGAAGGTACGATGGACAGCTCGGGGGGAGGAACTATATTCAGAAAAGCATCCACATTCAGTCGACCACCTGTGACCGTTATGCCAGACAGGGATGCTGTTGGAGTGGTGCTAGCCAATAAGGCTGTTCGAATCTGCCGCGCACTGAGATTGGGATACTTTGCGGCATAAAGAGCTACAGCTCCAGTCACATGGGGGGTGGCCATTGAAGTACCACTTAGGTATGCATAGCCCCCGTCTGGGTATGTCGAATAAACAGAGACCCCAGGCGCGCCTAGGTCTACCGTTGAACTTCCATATGAGTAAGCTTGGGAACCGCCGCTCGTGATGCCTGTTACGGCCACAACAGCGTCGTAGCCAGCGCCAGAAGTTGTATTTGTCCCTGAAGGATAACTTGGAGAAATATCATTGTTAACCCCTGAATTTCCAGCTGCGGCAATAAAAAGAATATCTTGTTTGGCAGCTCTTACAACGGCATCTTGCAATGCTTGAGAGAAACTATTTAACCCCCCCCAAGAGTTGTTGCTTGCAACAATATTAAGTCCATGACGGCGTTTCAGATCTGTCAGGTAATCCAGAGCCATGACGGCTCCTCTTATGGTGCCGCCATTGGGTCCGAGAAATTTCGTCCCAATCATTGAGACTTCCCAGTTGACCCCGACAACCCCTAATCCGTTGCCGCCTTCGGCTCCAATAGTGCCGGCAACATGGGTGCCGTGATCATCAAGGATGCCATCGTAGATGGAGTTGTCACTATAGACAAAATCCCAACCATGGACATCATCGATATAGCCATTGCCATCATTGTCAATCCCATCAATGGGGTCGTACGGATTAACCCAAGCATTGGCAGCCAAATCAGGATGAGTATAATCAAATCCTTCATCTACAATGCCCACATAAACAGATCTTGAGCCGATAAATCCGTTGTTCCAGGCTATTTCGGCCTGGCTTCCAAAATTATTGGTTGTGCCTGGCGGCCCAACCGCAGAAGGCGAATCGCTGCCATACATACCCCAGAGGGAGCCATTCACATATCCAGGGTCATTGCTAACCTCCTGTGACTGCAGGGCTTCCTCGAAGGCAGGTCGGAAGGCCTCCACCAAGGCCGGGGGTAACTGCAAGACCTGATCTATTTCTGCATAACGTACTAGAGGAATTTGATCGTAGGTTTCAAGTACATCCCCGGGGTTAACTCCTTCTGGAATCTGGATGACTTCCAGCACTCCCTCTCCTTCTGCCTTCATTGCGGCGGTATGGATCAATTCCTTGCGCTGTCCTCCACTAAGAGCAAGGGCCTGGGACCGATCCGCCTCCGTCGCTTCAGGCTTCCATTGCACCAGGACCGACGGCCTTGGCACCGCAGACCCCTCCAATCCACTGGAGCTTTGTGAGAGAGGTGAGGTGGAAGAGACGCCCTGCTGGGCTGTCGAGGTCATGGTCTGATGTGATGCAACGTGAGGGACTATCTAACAAGCATACCTTATCATTCTTTATTTATCAATACTGAACCAGCCTAACCGCGACAGTGCTTTTTGGGCTTATGAGGATATATAAATGCACTGACTTGGCCAGCCGCAAACTTGCCTAAGCTATTTGGTGCGCCTGAATTGAATATAATCTTTGTCAAGAATTGCGGCTCATTTCTTTCTTATTGAGAAGACGCGAACGGTCATGGCTTCCTTTGTCTCATCATCCTTCAAGGCCCTCGCCGTGGTTCCCCCGGGTCTTGAGACCGTTGCCGGAGAAGAACTGGAGAAGCTCGGTGCTCACTCGGTCAGAGCCCAGCGCGGGGCGGCATCCTTCACGATTGGCCCCGATGGCTTCTACAGGCTCCACCTGCAGGCTCGCTTGCCCTTTCGCATCCTGCGCGAACTGGCTCGTTTCCCCTGCTCCACCCGACAAGATCTGCGCCACTGGGTGCCACAGGTGGTCAACTGGGAGGAATGGCTTCCGCCACAGCGGAGCTTTCGGGTGGAGGTGAGTGGCGCGACGCCAGATCTCAACCACAGCCACTTCACCGCTCTGGAAATAAAAAACACCCTGGTGGATTGGCAGCGGCTGCGCTGGGGCGCTCGCAGCTCGGTGGATCGGCAGGATCCCGACCTGATCCTCCACCTCCACCTCCAGAAGCGAGGCGAAGCCGTGCTCAGCCTGGATGGGAGTGGGAGCAGCCTCCACCGGCGGGGCTGGCGGGCGGGAGTTGGGCTGGCGCCCTTGAAAGAAAATCTGGCCGCCGGCCTGATCACTCTCACCGGCTGGGATGGCCGTTGCCCCCTTGTGGATCCCTTCTGCGGCAGCGGCACACTGCTGATCGAGGCCGCTTGCATGGCCCTGGGCCGGGCACCGGGGCTGGTGCCCACCGCCGCTGGAGTGCCACCACAGGGCCGGTCGTTTGCCCTTCAGCGCTGGCCCGATTTCAACCCCACCCTCTGGGAGCAGGAGGTGAGGGCTGCCCATACGCTCGCCCGCTCCACCCTGGCCGATGGTCATCCCCTGGCGACCCTCGTGGGCCGAGACCACAACCCTGAGGTGCTGGCCCAGGCCAAGGCCAATGCCAAAGCAGCGGGCGTGGCCCCATGGATCCGTTTCGAGCTCGGCGAAGCGGACGCATTCACCGCGCCCCCTGGCCCTGGAGTGGTAGTGACCAATCCTCCCTTTGGAGAGCGACTGGGGGAGCGCCAGGAGCTGGAAGAGCTCTACCGAGCCCTGGGCCACCGCCTCCGCCAGCAGGCCCCTGGTTGGAACCTGTGGCTGCTGAGCGGTCAGCCAGGACTCACCGGAGCCCTGCGGCTCAAGGCCTCCCAGCGCATCCCGGTGAGCCACGGCGGCCTCGACTGCCGCTGGCTGCGCTATTCCCTTCGCGATCACTCCTAGGAATCCCCCAACGGAGAGTCATCGGCCATGGTTGGCACTGGCTGAAGGTTCTGTGGTGGGGCATGATCCATGCGGAATGGCCTGCCCCCGCGTGCCCTCCCCCTCGAACGTCAGCGAGCATCGGGCGCACCTGCGCCTTCAATCGCTGGGCTGGGCTCTGCTGGCGGCGATCTTCTCCGGTGGTCTGGCCCTGCTGCTGCCTCGACCCCAGGAGGTAGGGGCCCTTATGGATGGCGCCCTGCGGGCCGGGGGATGTGGTTTTTTTTATGGCTTGCTGGCCTTTCACCTGCAGCGAGTCGACCCGGATGATGGCCATCTCCAGGCCGGCCTGGTGGGAGCCATCTGCGCTATCCGCAGTCTTGCCGCCCCCTTCCCCTGGTCCGAGACCTGGCCCCTCTTTTCCCTCGAATCGGGGCCATTCACCCTGGAGGAGCTGACAGGGGCGCTGTCATCCCTGATGATGGGAGCGCTGTTGATCTGGTTGCCACTCTGGTGGCCGCTGATCGGCAGTGCCCTGCTGCTCCAGTGGGCCCAGCGCCTGCTGCCTGCCCCGCGGCCATGAGCCTGCTGCACGCCACCTGGCTGTTTCCCCCGGAAGGAGCGGGAGGCCGACTCTTGTTGTGGGCCGACACCTGGCGCGTGGCCAGCCCGGCGAAACCGGAAACGGGAGTGCCGGACCATCCCCTCACCCTGAACTGGGATGACCTGGCGGACTGGCTCCAGGAGCACGAACTTTGGTCTGAGGCTCTGAGGCCTGCCAATGCCAGCCTCACCCTGCCAAGTCGCACCCAGGCGGCCAAGGGCCGCCGCTCATCGGCGGAGGGTCCCTGGAGTGGACTTCCCCTTCAGGCCGGCGAACCCATCCCCACCCAACTGACCTGGTGGCCCTGGAAGGTGGAAGGGCTGGCCATGGAACCGGGGGCAGCGGCGGAGTGGCTCAGCACCCTTCCCCTCTCGGGGCACCACCCCGACCTGGCGGATGAGCTGCGCTGGTGGAGCCACCTGCAACGGTGGGCCCAAAGCCTGATTGCCCGGGGGCGTTGGCTTCCCCAGGTGGAGGAGGGCAGGGCCTGCTGGCTGCCGCTGCTCAATCGGGAAGGCGACCGACGCCGGCTGGAAGAGCTCGCCATGGGCCTGCCACAGGTGGCTACCTGCGCCGTCGCCTCTGGCACCCCCACGGAAAGGGCCCTGGCCTGCCGCCGACCAGGAAGCGGCCGCTTGCGGGTGGCCAGCCTGCTCGAGGCCCTGCTGGATGGCCAACTCCGCAACGGATTTGCTCCTGGAGTCAAGGAGCTCGACCCCCTGTTGACGGCCTGGCAAAAAGCCCTCGGCCGAGGGGATGGCCAGCTGGGCCTTGATCCGGAGCAGACGGAGCGCCTGGAGACTGCCACCCACCACTGGCGCGAAGGCGTGGCGGGACGGGTGGCTCCTGCCCGAGCTTGCCTCGAGCTCTTCACGCCCGCCGATGGGGAGGAGCTCTGGGAGTTGCGCTTTTCCCTGCAGGCGGAAGCAGAACCCACGCTGCGGCTCAACGCGGGGGTGGTGTGGGCGGCCGGAGACAGCGTGCTGCAGCTGGGTGAAGTGGAGGTGCCCCAGGCGGGAGAACTGTTGTTGGAGGGCCTGGGGAGGGCCCTGCAGGTGTTTGAACCGCTCGCCCGGGGCCTGGAGAGCGCCACACCGGAGCAGATGCAACTCACGCCGGCGGAAGCCTTCGTGCTGGTGCGGACCGCTGCCAACCAACTGCGCGATGTGGGGGTAGGGGTGGTTCTTCCCCCGAGCCTGAGCGGCGGTCTAGCAAGCCGATTGGGCCTGTCGATCGAAGCGGAACTGCCTAGCAAGTCCAGGGGGCTGAGCCTGGGTGAGGGGTTGGATTGGCGTTGGGAACTGATGATCGGCGGCGTCACCCTGAATTTGAAGGATCTGGAGCGGCTGGCCGCCAAGCGCAGCCCCCTGGTGCAGCACAAGGGAGCCTGGATCGAGCTGCGCCCCGGGGATCTCAAGAATGCGGAGCGGTTCTGCGCCGCCGATCCGAGCCTGAGCCTGGATGAGGCCCTGCGCCTCACGGCCAGCGATGGCGACACCCTGATGCGCCTGCCGGTGCATCGCTTCCTGGCCGGCCCCCGGCTCCAGGCGGTGCTGGAGCAGTACCACCAGCAGA
>JAYKHK010000044.1:0-9716 GCA_035284785.1 Cyanobacteriota bacterium
GTGCCATCGCCGTTGTCGTAGGCGCCCATGCCATCAAAGATGCCTGGAGCCACATAGGCGCTGCTGCCGGAAGCCAGGCCATTGGTGATCTCACCAGTGGTGAGCAGGCTATTGATCTGGAGGCTGGAGCCACCCACCCCATCCTTGAGCATCGGCTTGGTGGCAAACCCCGCCATGCCTGGCCCGATGGAATTGATCAGGGTGGGGAGATCGAGGTAGTCGAGGGTATTGGACACCTCGTTCGACACCACCAGTTGGGGGCGACCCGTTGCCGAGCGATTGGCTTCCAGCACCGTCAGACCCTCGGGGCTCAGGCTATCGGGCAGCACCACGCTGGTGACCAGAAAGGGGGCTGTGGGGGTGCTCACGTCAAACACCACCAGCATTGAGCGGGTGGTGCGCTCCAGGCCCACGATGGCGTAAGTGCGGCCGTCGATCCGTGCCACCGCGATGCCCTCTGGCTCCACACCCTTGTCATCGCTGCGGCTGTCGTCGTAGACACCGGCGGCTATCGCCACGCTCTGCAACGTGTTGCCGCTGTCCCAAAGCAAGTTGCCTGTATCGGCATCAAACAGGCTGATGCTGCGGCTGCCAAAGGCGGTGTAGGGCGTTGTGGTGTCGTCGGCCAGTGTTTTCAGTCGACTGGACAGGCCCGTGTTGCGGCGCACTTCATCCGTGAAGCTGCCCCACTCGCGGCCATCGCCCTCATTGGCGGTGAGAAAGTAATCCTTGCCTCGGGCAAAGCCTCCTGGGGGGATCAGGGTGAAGGCGGCAATGCCATCGGGCATGCGCAGGCCCAAAACATTGTTGCCGAGCACGGGCTTGATGGCCCTCCCATTGCTGGAGCCATCCTGATCAGAGATGTCCACCAGCTGGGTGGAAAAATCCACCCCCCCCAGAGCGAAGATCCGCTCGATGCTGCGGGTCAGCAGATTCACCTTGGCGACGGCATTGTTCTCCTGAAGCGTCACGTAGGCGTAGCGGCCAAGCACCGCCACCGATTCCGGCTCGATGTCGGTGGCTTGCGTGGAGAGCCCACTCTTGCCGCTGATCCGCACTCCTGCAGGAAGGGTGAGGCCGCCGAAGCCAAGCTCGGAATAGCTGAAAGTTTCCTTGCCCGGACCGCCGCCGATGGCGATCAAACCAATGGTCCCCGGGCGGTCCACATCGACGCCGTTGACCCGGTAGTCGAGGGTGGGTTCGCCTTCATTGGCCACCACAAGCATTGTGCCGGCGCTGTTGAAGGCAATGCCGTCAGGCATGTACCCAACTTGCACCTCCTGCAGCAGGGTGAGGCTGCCATCGGCTCCAAGGCGCAGAAAGCGCACGATGCCGCGGCCACCATTCGTGGCGTAGTCCTTGGGGGCCAAGGCAACGGCCACCAGATCACCAAAGCTGGCCACCGCCTGCGACACCCAGGGCTGGCTGCCCGTAGGCACAGCAGTGGGGGAAGGTCCGTAGGGGAGGCGCTGCACCAGGGTGGGAGCCTCCGCAGAGGGGTTTGTGGAGCGAACCACCTGCAGGGTGGCGCCTCCTCCGGAAGAGAGGGTGAAGCGCTGACCCCCCACCTTCACCACGGTGGAGATCTCCGACTGCAACTCCTCCACAAAGGTCCCCGGTGGGCGGGGAGTCAGGGAGAGATTGAGGCCGCCCAGGCGGGCAGACGCGCTTGCGGGCTCCCCCGCAGTGGAGCGCCTGGCGGCGGCGCCGTAGAGCAGCGCCAACCAAGGGTTGGAGGGTGGAGCCATCCGCACGGGACTGCAACAACCTGCCCATGATTTCCACGGGAGCCGCTCCGGGCGTTAAGGGCTGACTAACAACCGGTGAAGCGAAAGCCTTCAGGTCGGCAGGAACACCGCCGGCCACCAACCAGATCACGCTGTAACAAAGCAAGCAGCCAAAAAGTGCTACTGCCGCAGCCTGCCTAGGTTGAAGCGCAGCGGCCCTCTAGCAATGCCCATCCTCAGTGTTGTGCCTGCGACGGAACAGCGATTCCAGGAACGGTTGGCGGAGCGGAAGAAAAACCTGGCGCTGATCCAAAAGCGCGAGATTCTGAAGATCGCGGCCAACACCCCTGAACTGGTCGCCAAACGCCTGGATCGGCTCCACGCCGATCCCGAGCGGGTGAAACAGCTGGAGGGTGAGGGATTGCAGTTTGATCCCCAGGGGCCAGGCCGCGCTCCCCAACACTTCCCCCGTGCCCTGGAGCGGGTGCTCAACACCAATGACTTGATGGGGTTGCGCTTCTTCGAGCAGGGTCTGCGGGTGGCCCGCGCTGTAGCCCGGGTGCACATCCGAGGCGAGCGGGGGGAGGCCATCGGATACGGCACAGGCTTTCTGGTGTCGCCTCGGCTCCTGCTCACCAACCAGCATGTCTTGCCAACAGCCGGCCATGCCAAACGATCGCTGGCGGAGTTCAACTACCAGGAGAGCGCCTCTGGTGAAATGCAAGACAGTGAGGTGTTTGCCTTGGCGCCGAGCGAGTTGTATCTCTGCGATGCCGAGCTCGACTACGCCCTGGTCGCCGTCGCAGCTGAGCCTGGCTTGGCCGCCTACGGCTGGCTGCCTCTGATCGCCGATTTGGGCAAGCTGCTGGTGGGAGAAACGGTGAACATCATCCAACACCCCAACGGCGAGCCCAAACAATTGGCCATCCGCAACAATCAGGTCGTGGACGAGCTGGAGCACTTCCTCCACTACCAAACCGACACCGACCCGGGCTCCTCCGGCTCTCCAGTGTTCAACGACCAGTGGGAGGTGGTGGCTTTGCATCGCTCCGGGGTGCCCAAGCGCAACAGCAAGGGCGAGGTGCTCGCCAGCGACGGCCGCCTCTGGCAGGAGTGGATGGGAGAGCAGCACATCGCCTGGGAAGCCAACGAAGGGGTGCGCGTGAGCCGGCTGGTGCGACACATTCGCGAGCAAGAGCTGAGGCCAGAGGAGGAGCCCCTGCGCGAGGAGTTGCTGGAGGCCGTGCCGCCACCACTGGAGCTGGAACCGCAACGGCCGATGCCTGGGGAGGTGTGGCTGCCGGAGGAGGAGGCCCCAGGCACCACCCCAGGCCCGCTCCCGATCGCCAGCCGTCCAGCTGGGCCGGCGGCGGCTGGAGCCACCTGGACCATCCCTTTGCAGGTGAGCGTCAGCGTCGGCACGCCGGTGCAAGACACCGGTGCTGCCTCCAGCGGCCCCGGCCCTGTCGCCCTCCCCGCCGAGGTTGGCGGGGAGGGGCAGGAGCGCTGGTTGCTCTTCGGCCGGCGCCCCCAACAACCGGCGCCGCCCCCAGCCCCACCCGTGACCAACGCCGACTTTCGCCTGGACTCGCTGAGCAACCCCGACTTCGACTGGCTGACAGCCCTCTCCCTGTGCCTGGCGAGTCAGCTGGCTTACAGCCCCGCTGAAGCGGTGACGGCCCAGGCCCTGAACTGGGGCTTCAGCGACTGTGTGTTTTTGGAAGAGCAGGCGGCCCAGGGCTTTGTGGCCTGGACGGAGGAGGTGGTGATGGTGACCTTCCGCGGCACCGAGAGCACGGCCGACTGGCTCAGCAATCTGCACGTCACCACGCGCACCATCAAGGGCGTGGGGCCTGTGCATGCGGGCTTTTTGGGGCAATTCCAGGCGCTGCAGCCCGAGCTGGAGGGCCTGCTCAACGCCCGCCCCGATCTGCCGCTGCTGGTGACAGGCCACAGCCTTGGGGGTGGAATCGCCGTGTTGGCGGCCACCACCTGGGCGGGCACGCGCCCCGTGCGGGCGCTCTACACCTACGGCCAACCCGCCGTCGCCAAAGACAACGCCGCCGCCTCCATCGGCACGGCCCTGAGCGACCGCTACCACCGCCTGGTGAACGATGCGGACATCGTGCCGAGGGTGCCGCCGACCTACCGCCACGCCGGCCACCTGCTGCACTTCGACGCCCAAGGCCGGGTGACAAGCAAGGAGACAACGCCGCAGCCACGCGGCGCCGGTGCTCGGAGCGCCGCCGGTGAAGAGGCCGCTATGGAAGCGGACGACACCATGCTCAGCGAGGCGGATTTTCAAGCCCTGCAGCAACAACTGCAAAGCGGCGCCACCACCCGCGGCCAGGAAAGGGGGCTGGGGTTGATCAGCAACCACATGCTGCCGGGCTACCTGAGCAAGATCCGCCAACAGATGGGCTGAAGCGGAGCATCGCCAGCGCGGGGCGCGCGCCGAACCGTCTCTCAGGGGCGCTGGAGCAGCGTGGGGCGCGCGTCCGCTGGCAGGCGCAGGGTGGCTTCCTGCTCCTTTCCTCGCTCCTGCCACCGGACGCGAAACAGCACATCTTGGATGGTGGTGCCGGCGGGCAGGATCACCTGCAGAGGGGCATCAGGCGTTGGCCGCTCCCCTCGCACGCAAGTGGAGAGTTGGTCGCCGCTTGAGGCGGCCGTGACCCGGCAGGCCCGGAGTTCGGTGGCGGGATGGTCCCACCATTTGCCCACGCTCGTGATCACGTTGATGACGAACGTGGCGTGACGCGCCACCACGGTCTGCCCGCTGACATCGAAAATCAGCCAAGACTCTGGTTGAAGATTCGTCCAGGCCGTGCCCTCTGACACCTTGATCTTGTAACGCAACACGGGCTGAGGCTGGGCCTGCTCCCGGGACGGTGGGGTGGGAGCAAGGGCGGGGGTTTGGGCCCAGAGGGCAGTGGGCATCGCGACTGCCATCGGGGCCAGGAGCGGCACGATGCCGCGGGCAACGCGGGCCCAATGGGTCGTCATCGCCGGGAAGCATGGCAGAAAAAAACTAGACGCAAGCCCCTGAATGGGCAACGGCAGCTGTGTGGCGTGCGCTGATCAAGAAACACAACAAGCCCCTGCTTTCGCATAGCGGAAACCCGTCAGATTCGTTGATAGAAGAGTGGGGCGAAGCAGCATGGCCTTATTGAAACCGTCTCGTGCTGCCGCTTGGGTTGGAGCGATCCTGGCAGGCGTCCTCTGGAGCCCTGCCAGCCACAGCCTGCCAAACGTCACCGCGGTGCCAGCAGCCAAGGCCCCATCCGACGCCCAGACCCCATCGCCCGAGCTCAGCACCGCCCACCGCTGGCTGGAGAGGCTCGCCGCGGCCGCCAAAATCGACCAGCCGCTCACCCTGGTGGTGCGCACGGGGCCACCGGCGCCCTGCCCGCTGGCCTCCGCCAGCGCCAGCCCGGCGGAGGCCAGCGGGTCCCTCCCGGCGGAGCGGCAGCCCGCGGGCCCATCGCTGGCCTGCCTGCGCAGCAGAAGCTTGTCTTCGCCCATCGGAGGGGGGTTTTTCGTGCCCTTTGTGGTGTCCCTGCAGCAGCAGAGCGACCCCTTCGCCGCCGATCCCCCCGCCGCCCTGGCCGTGGCGGGCCGCACCCTGTTGCTCCATGTTCCACCCACCCCTCTGGGCCTGCCAGCCAAAACGGCCCAGGCGGCGGGAACGGAGCCCGACACCACCGCCTGCCTGCTGGCGCGGGAGCTGGCGGCCCTGCAACTGGATCAGCCCAGCCAACGGGCCCAGGCGTTTGAGACCATCCACAACGGGCTGGCGGCCACGATCACCGCCTCCTCCAAGGCAGGCCACAACGTGCAATCCAACAAGGAGTTGGGCCTCTTCATCCTGTCGCCCCTGCAGATGATGCTCTCCAAGGCCACCACCCCCGAGCGGACCAATCCCCTCAACGCGGAGCTGCTGGAGTCGCCCCACTGGCTGGTGCTCAGCCGCCGGGCACCCGCCGTGGCTGAGGCGCTGGCCAGCTTTGGCAATCTGCCGGAAGAGTCGCTCAAGAAAGCCTGGCCCGGCTTGGACGGCGCCTTTGCGATGGCCGCCCAAGACAGGCAGGAACTGGTGGCGAAGCAACAGGCCGCGGCCCTGAACGGGTCCCTGCCCCTGCTGGCCGAGGCGGGCCTGGATCCGCGCCCCTGCACGGTGTTGGACCTCGCGGCCGTGGATCGCACCCAGCTGGCTGCGGCGGTGGCCAGCTTCGAGCGCAGCAAAGCCAACCCGGCGGTGGCCCAGCGCGCCCTGCCCCGCCGCTTTCTGCCGGAGACAAACAGCGTGGTGATCTTTCCGGCAGGGGCGGCGGGGGCCCGGCCTGGGCGGCCGTGAAGGGGAAGCGTGGCTCGTTCGGCACACGGCTGATGCATGGCCATGGCTGAGGTGGTGATCACACGATTTGCGACAAAAACGCAAAACCAGTGTTGTTTGCGCCGGGAGTGGCTGGTAAGTCGAACAAGCATGGATGCTCTGGCTGATGACTCGGAGTCGATGGACGATCTGGATGCTTGCCCTGTGTGGAGCGTTGCTCATGCTGTTGTCACTGGGCACGGGGGGCGTGTCCAAAGCAGAAGCACCGCTGCAAACCAGCCGCCTCGGTGGCTACATCCCGATCAGCTCGCCCCCTGCAGGGGCCGAGCAGGTGGAGATTGGCTTCTATCCACTGGCGATCTACAACCTCGATCAGGCCAGCAATACCTTTTATGCAGACCTCTATGTCTGGCTTCGCTGGAAGGGTGAACTCGATCCATCCTCAACGCTTGAGTTCACGAATATGGTGGAGGAATGGGGCAAATTGCAGGAACCACTCACGAAGGAGCCGAATAAGCTGCCGGACGGAAGCAAGTACCAACAGTTCCGTGTTGAGGGGCGCTTTGTGCAACCCTTCAGCTTGGCAGATTATCCGCTGGATAGCCACAGCCTGAACATCCGTGTTGAGGACACCAGCAACGGTGTCAACACACTGGCATTCGTGATGGACCAAGCCTCCTCAGGAGTCGATCAAAAGCTGGAGATTCCAGGCTGGAAACTCAAAGGCTGGCGGGGCAGCACTCTGGAGCATGCCTATGGCACAAATTTTGGCGAAGTGGGGCAACCCTCCGTCTACTCAGTCGCCAACTTTGAGATGGTGATCGAGCGCCCTGTGAGCTTTTTCCTGTGGAAGCAGATGCTTCCCCTCGCGATTGTTGTCATGGCAGCGCTGGTCGGCCTGATGGTGAATCCACGCTCCATTGATGCGAGGCTAGCACTACCAATGGGTGCATTACTGTCTGCCATCTTCCTGCAGAAAGGCTACTCTGATTCGTTGCCAGATCTTGGCTATTTAGTGTTCATGGACAGAATCTATCTCCTTGCTTATCCGCTCATTCTTGTTGTGTTGCTTAGGGCCATCGTCGCCTTTTCGAAACTCCGCACTCCTAGCGACGGTGACGTGGAGCGGGTACAGAGCATGGATCGCAAGGTGGCGATCACACTAGGGATCGCCTTCACTGTCGGCACCACGCTGATGACCATGCTGCGCTGAGTGTTGTTGTTTCACCTCGGATGAGCCGCGCCGCTCATCCGAGCGATCTGGCTGGGGCGTTGCCCAGAGGCGCCATGCATGGAGGACGGCTGCAGTCGGTCGGGCTCTGAACATCCAAAGGAGGGCTTGCGCCCCCCCCGCTCACAACGCTTGGTTTCAGCTCAGCTCAGCCAACCGCTGCCGCGCCAGCTGCGCCTGGGCCTCGGCTTCCGCCAAGTTGGCGCGGCACTCAGCCACCACCGCTGGCGGGGCTTTGTCTGCAAAGTTGGGATTGGCGAGGCGGGCTGCCAAGCCATGGATCTCCTTTTGCGCCTTGGCCAGGTCTTTCTCCAGGCGGGAGCGCAGCGCATCGAGATCCACCAGACCCTCGATCGGCAACAGCACCTGCAGCTCTCCGCACACGCCGGCCAGGGCACGTTCGCTGCCACCCGCCGCGGTCTCCTGGGGACTCCACACCACCACCTCTGCCGCGCGGGTGAGCGCTGTGATGTCCGCGCTGGCCGCCTGCAGCAGGGAGGCCAATTCAGCGCGACCCGTGATGAACCGCACGGGGGCGGGCTGGGCCGGCTTGAGGCCAGCCACGGCTCGCAAGTTGCGCACCACGCGAATGGCTTCGATCAGCTCGGCAAAGGCCGCCTCAAGCGAGCCATCCAAGGCGGCGATATCAACCTCGGGCCAGGGTTGCAAAGCCAGGAAGGAGGCGACTGGCGCACCGGTGAGGCCATGCCAGAGCTCTTCACTGAGGTGGGGCAGCAGAGGATGGAGCATCAGCAGAAGCTCGCTGAGCACCTTGGCGAGCACCTGGCGAGCCGTGCGCTGATCTGCCAGGGCCGCCTCACGATCCACCCCCTCCAGATCAGCAGCCACCTGCAGGCGACGCTTGATCAGCTCCAGATACCAGTCGCAAACCTCATTCCAGGCGAATTCATAGAGCCCCTTGGCAGCCTCGCCCAGGGCATAGGAGTTGTAGCGCTCTGCCGTTTCGGCATTCACCCGGGCCAAGCGGGAGAGGATCCAGCGATCGGAGAGTTGCAGGGCGGCCGGATCCGGCGCCCCCAAGCTGGCCGGCGTCTCCCCGCCCAGGTTCATCAGGGCGAAGCGAGTGGCATTGAAGAGCTTGTTGGCGAAGTTGCGGGCCGCCTCCACGGTGCCTGAGGTGTCGCTCTTGCGGTCGTAGTCGAGGCGGATGTCTTGCCCGGCGCCAGCCACTTCGCGCACCAGGGCGAAGCGCAGGGCATCGGCGCCGTAGCGCTCGATCAACAGCAGCGGATCGATGCCGTTGCCGACCGATTTGCTCATCTTGCGGTTGTGTTCATCGCGCACCAAGCCGTGGATGTAGACATCGCCGAAGGGCGGGCCGGCCTCCGGCAGGAACGCGCCGGCCAGCATCGTCATGCGGGCCACCCAGAAAAAGATGATGTCGAAACCTGTCACCAACACGCTGGTGGGATACCAGCGGGCCAGATCGGCGGGCTCGCTGCCCCCTGGCTCGCCGGGCCAGCCAAGGGTGGAGAAGGGCCAGAGGCCGCTGGAAAACCAGGTGTCGAGCACATCGGGATCCTGCTCCAGCACCAGCTCCTGCCCCGCCGCCGCGTGGGCCGCGCCATAGGCCGCCTCCGCCTCGGCGCGAGCTGCCGCTTCATCGCGGGCCACCACGTAGGGGGTGGCCTCCGTGATCACGCCGCCCGTTTGACTCACCACAAACCAAGCCGGGATGCGGTGGCCCCACCAGAGCTGCCGGCTGATGCACCAATCGCGGATGTCGGTGAGCCAGTCGCGATACACCTTGCTCCAACGCTCCGGCACAAAGCGTGGCTCGCCCTGCTCCAGGGCCGCTCGGCAACGGGCGGCCAGGGGCTCGGTGCGCACGAACCACTGGGTGGAAAGCAAGGGCTCCACCGGCACCTTGCCCCGATCGGAAAAGGGCACGCTGTGGCGGTGCGGCTCGGTTTTCACCAGCAGTCCCTCGGCCTCCATCGCCGCCACCACGGCTTGGCGGGCCTCGAAGCGATCCAGCCCGGCAAATCGCCCGGCGGCCTCATTCATGGTGCCGTCCTTGGCCATCACGGTGATCTGGGGCAGGCCATGGCGCTGGCCGATGGCGAAGTCGTTGGGGTCGTGGGCGGGGGTGACCTTCACGCAGCCGGTGCCGAAGTCGGCATCCACGTGGTCGTCGGCCACGATCGGGATCGTGCGGCCCACCAGCGGCAGGGTGAGGGTCTGGCCCACCAGATCGGCGTAGCGGGGGTCGGAGGGGTTCACCGCCACGGCCGTGTCGCCGAGCATCGTCTCGGGGCGGGTGGTGGCCACCACCAGGTGGTCGAGGGGGTGCTCGCCTGCCGTCTCCCCCGCCAGTGGCGTGAGCGGATAGCGCAGGTGCCAGAGGTGGCCCTCCACCTCCTTCATCTCCACCTCCAGATCGCTCACCGCCGAGCCCGAG
>JAYKHK010000045.1:0-4503 GCA_035284785.1 Cyanobacteriota bacterium
AATTCGACGTCCACACCATCGCCGATGTGATCCTGCACCTGCGCTACACCGCCAGAGATGGAGGGGAAACTCTTAAGAAAGCGGCGATTGGCCATCTCAACCAAGCCCTCAACCAGCTCGCGGCTCCTGCTGCTGGCTCGGGATCGGAAGATCAGGGTTTATGGCGCCTGTTCAGCCTCCGCCATGAATTTCCCACTGAATGGCAGCGTTTCATGCGCGCCACGGGGCCAACCCGGAGTCTCAGCCTTGTCGTGACACGGGAACGGTTTCCCTATTTCCTGCAGGGGAAAACCCTCGAGATTCTCAAGGTGTACTCACCTCATCCATCCAATCCTCTTAGTCCACTCTCTGGCACGGAAGTCACTCCCACAATTGCGGATCTGAATTCCATGGGTGATCCCTGGACTCTAACCCTAAATTGGAATGGTTCCGAAGTTCCTAAGGACTTACTTGTGGTGCTCCGCTATACCATTGCTTGATAGGGACTTTGGTGCCAACGACGGCTACGCCGAACGACATCATGCAGCCGGCCATGACCATAGATACTTTCAATTGGCAGCTGATTTAACGGGTGCCTGATGATGAGCGTTAGGCCCCATGGGATCCCCTATTCCAGATTCCCTGCTGAGAATGATCTGATGCAAACCTTGTCGATCTTCCTCGGGTTAGAAATTAAAGTTTCATAGAAAGGGGACCACATATCGATCATTGTAACTGACATCGATGTTCAATGAAAGTACCTAATCATTGAAGTTTTCATTAACCCTGATGCTCCACTGAGCTCAGGAGCGCACAGGTCTTAAATAATTGTCGTGGAGGATTCAGGCAATCAAACCGAACCAGTGACAACAGACATCATCTTTGTTGATGGCAGCAAGCCTACTGCGGTGAATGATGCACCAGCAACTCCACCTGTTTCGCTGGATGGCACGCCCCTCTTGGTTTGAAGTGATGCCAGAGTCATTGAACTCAGGGCTCTTGATTTATACTACGAACTTCGGGCTTGCCTGTTCATTTTCTGAGAACGGTTCCGGCCTATTTGGGGAATAGGCAATCAAGCATTGCTTAACTGCCGCTTGCTTGGAGATGTTGCCTGGGAGTCGTCTTTGATCTTGCTCTATGCGGCCAGCGGATAGCAATTGATTGAAGGAGATTAACGCTGGATCGCTGCCGGCACCTGACACTGACGTGGCTCCCCACCCCCAATGGCAAAGAAAGCCCTGGCCGAGCTCATGCATTGGTTTGGTCCACTTCTCGATCCCCTTCGCGATCTTGGCGACTCGGGTCGCCCGAGAGAAGTGTCTGTATAGATCGCAAGGTGCTGAAACCTCTCAGATGAGCATCTTGTCCAAACACTCAAGTCTGTTGCAAGCAAGTTTCATAATCAGGTCGCCTCGGCGAGGCAGTATTTAGGGTGGGAAGGTCTTCCTAGATTCTTCCAAGCATGGAATCTCAACCCTACTAGAATAGGCGCGGAAGGCACATCTTGGCGACATGGAAGCCCGAGAGCTTTTCGGGGCGCCAGGTTTTCAGAATGTTGAATTGACCGGGGGGCTCCGCTGATGGCGGAATTGATGGCTATGGAACCCTGGCAAACAATCCATTCGTTAGTCTCAGGCGGCTCTTTCAATGCAAGCGATACGCAAAAGGTGATCTTGTTTTCCGTGTCCACGCTGGTGATTTTGCAACACAATGCTCGGGTGAGTCGAAAAGGGGATCATCATCACCGCGTCGGAATTTTGTCATGCGGCTCTTCGGCCGGCGAACAGAGAAGGTGTGCTACACATTGAGGTTGTCGACGGAGACAAGTAGTTTGAAGCGTTTCAGAATCGAGCCAGGTGTATTCAAGAAGACTGTTTATGGTACAGTTCTTGGCTATCTTGAGAAGTTTAAATATTGATTTCTCCTTTTCCCCCTCTCTCAACGATTCTTGCTATCTGCCGCACGCGCCAAATGGCGCCCCCAAAGAAACAAGAGCAGCCCAATCACACCGTAGCTGGCAACGAAGATGGCAGGCAAAGCAATGCCAAAGCCGGGATATGCAGCGATGCCCAGCAGGGCGCAAAAACCTCCCAAGCCTCCGCCGATCATGATGCCAGCTGCTTGCAGAATTCCAGCGACGATCTTCTTATTCATGGTTTGTTTGGTGGCGGGTTAACACCGCCGCGCCCTCAGCGCCCTGCCGGTAGAAGGTGTTGTAGGTGTCAAACGGAATGATCTTTCCATCGCTGCTGACAAAGTGAATGCAGCTTCGTTTGACGGTGGCCAGATCAAAGTTGTAGCGATCCAGGAATTGCAGGATCACCACACGGAAGCTGTTGGCATAGGAGAGTTCCTGCGGCACCACCGCCTGCGGTAGGCAACACAGCAGGTTGGCCAGCTTTTCCACCGTATTCACCTGGCTGGTTGCCAGGGAGAACAGATCCAAGAGGCGGTCCCGCAGCTCCGGATAGGCTTCGTAGCTGATGGTGTTCGGTCCTGCCACAATCGCCTGCCGCGGCAGCAAGCCGGTGATCGGCGTCACCTTGCTGCCATGGCGCAAGCCATAGCCGATGCAGATCTGGTCTGGATTGCAGGGGAGGGGAATCATGTCGTCCATTGAAAAGACCCCTGAATGGCCCACCTCTCGCCGGAGTTCTGTGAGCAGCACGCGGTGCGCGTTTGCTTCAAAACCTTCATTGCGGCCTGCATCCTGAATCGGCTGGAAGGTCACCCCCCGCACGCAGGCCCACTGCAGCGCATGGCGAATGATTTCGCCTACTTCCCCATCATTCACCCCTCGCTTCACCACACAGACCAACGTGGTTGACAGTCCCACCCGCTCCAGCGCCTCCAGCGCCTGCCTGCGGATGCGGCTGAGGGGCGCGCCACGCAAATTGATCAGCGCCTCATCGCTCAGGGAATCAAACTGCAAATACACCTCAATCCCTGGCCCATAGCTGGCCAACCGGGCCACAAACTCTGCATCTTGCGCGAGTCGCACACCGTTGCTGTTGATCATCACGTGGCGAATAGGTCGCCGTTTGACTGCCTCAAGAATCGCAAAAAAGTCGGGATGCAATGTGGGCTCGCCACCTGAAATCTGAACTAGATCGGGCTCACCTTCACTCGCCACCAGCGCATCCAGCATCCGTTCAATTTCGGCCAGCGAGCGGTGCCCTCCATGTTGATCCGCCGCATCGGCAAAGCAGACCGGACAGGCGAGATTGCAGGCCCTATTGATTTCGACAATGGCCAAACAGGAATGCTGCTCATGATCAGGACACAAGCCGCAATCAAACGGGCAGCCCGCCTGCGTGTGCGTTTGCGTGAGCCTGGGCCTGTCTCCAGGCTTGAGCCAGAGCTTCTGGGCGCGCCAATACTCCAGATCATCGGCAATCAACGTCTTTTGCATTCCGTGGCTTTGGCAACGCTTGAGGTAGAACACCTTCTCTCCCTCGAGGATCACCTTGGTGGGCACTGGTTCAAGACAGATCTCGCACAGGCTGGTGGTTTGACTGTGGAACACATAGGGCGCGACCTGGCGCTGAACAGCCCATTGTTTTGTCTCGCCACCAACCAAAGATTCCATAAATCACCAACCCCAAACAAACCAGGTGGAAGAGATTGAATGACCCGAAAACTTTCGGGTAGGGCTTGAGAAATTCCCAGTAAAACCTCTGCGTTGCATAGTAGATCACAAACGCATGAAAGGCATGGTTGCTGGCCCAGGCCGCCCGCCGCCGCCGCGCAGGCCACCACACCAGCAGAAACAAGGCCATCGCCAGCGACTCATACAGCTGCACCGGATGGCGGCCCACGCCATCACCAAGATCCACTGCCCATGGCAGCCGGGTTGGCACGCCATGGGTGGCATCCGCGAGCCCTGCGAACAAACACCCCAACCTCCCCACCATGATGCCCAGCGCAAGCGGCAGCACAAAGGCGCCACCTGTCGAACCGCGCACCCCGTGCCGCCATTTCCACAGCTCAACCCCGGCAATGGCTCCCGCCAGTGCGCCAGCCACGCTGTGAGAAGGCGTCAACCCGCTCGGCATCGTGTTCAGCGACCCCACCAGCCAAGCGCCCAGCAGGGCGCCCACCGCCAGTGCCCGGTAATAGCTCTGCTCTGTTCTCGGCTTGGTGGTGGTCCCTGCCCCTTTGGCATCGAGCTTGCGCTGCCATAACGCGCCCCAGCCTGCGGCCAATAGGGCAGCCCCATTGCCAGCGAAGTGGGCCCAGGTGGCTGTAGGAAGTTCAACCATCCTTGCGCCCTTTTGTCTTGATTGAGCGAGCTTTGCATCGGCTAGGCCTCACCAGTCGCCGCCTCCTCCACCGGCTGCGCCATCAGCACCATCGATGCCCCCCCCGCCCAGGCTGATCGCCGTCGCGGCGGAACCAGTTCCTGAGCTTTCTGGCCATAACCACACAGCACACACCTCCTTTGCAGGATGCGGACCCGGCCCGCACCCACTGGCCTGCCATCTGAACCCGTCAGCGGCTCCAGGCCCATCGTGCGCTCGC
>JAYKHK010000046.1:0-2678 GCA_035284785.1 Cyanobacteriota bacterium
TGAGCGCCCTGATCGAGGGCGTGCGGGTGCTCAATCTCTACGTGCCGAATGGCTCGGCCGTGGGTTCAGAGAAATACCTCGATAAACTTCGTTGGCTGGGCGCCCTGGCCCGCTACCTCGAGGTGCAGACGGACAGCGGCGACCCCCTCTGCATGGTGGGTGATTTCAACATCGCGCTGGAAGCGCGCGACATCCATGATCCAGCGCGCCTCAGCGGCGGCATCATGGCCAGCGAGGCTGAGCGGGAAGCGTTGCGCCGAGTGCTCGGCGATCGTCTGGCAGATGTGTTCCGCGTCTTTGAGCCCGACAGCGGCCACTGGAGCTGGTGGGATTACCGCACGGGTGGCTGGGAAACGGGCCGCGGCTGGCGCATCGACCACATCTATCTCGACGAGTTGCTGCTCAACTGCGCCACAGGCTGCGTGATCCACCAGCAGCTGCGGGGTCTCAGCCAGCCCAGCGATCACGCGCCGGTGGTGGTGAACCTGGCCTGGCCGCCGGAAGAGGAAGAGGAACAGATGGATGGCGGGGAGGATGGCTGGTGAGAGTTCTCTGGTCGCACTCAGCTCCCTCATGAATCAGGTGGCCAAACGCCGCTTCTATCGCTTTGGAGCCTCCAGTTTGGCTCTGGAGTTTGACGACCTCCTCTCCTCGGAAGCCGAGGTGCTGGTGAGTTCTGACGATGGCTATCTCTCGATGGGGGGCGGGGTGTCGCGGGCGATCCGCAAGGCTGGTGGTCAGGCGATTGCGTTGGATGCCGCCAAGATGATTCCAGCTGCTGCCGGGGATGTGGTCGTCACCACAGCCGGTGCGCTGCGGGCCCGTTACATCTTCCACGCGGTCACCCTCGCAGCCGGGGGGGAACAAGCCTCTCCCAGAGCCATTCTGGAGATGACCACTCGCCGTTGCATGCGGCTGATCGATGCCCTCGGCGTGACATCGATTGCTTTTCCTGCGATTGGCGCAGGACGAGCCGGTTTCAGTTACGAAGATGTGGCGGTGAGCATGGCTGCGGTGATCGCGGAAGAGTTGGGGCGCGCCCCCCGTGCTGTGGAGGTGGCGATCCATTTGTTCGATCCCAACGATCAAGACCGTTTTGATCCCTTTGCCTTTGCTGAGGCCCTGGCCAGGCATGAATCCCAATGGCAGGCCGTTCTCCCCCCACCCCCGCAGCCGCCGGAGCGAACAGTTGGCACGGATGTGTTCATCAGCTACAGCCATAAGGATCAGAAGTGGCTCAAGCTGCTTCAGGTCTTCCTCGAACCCCTTGTGCGCAAAGGGGCGTTGACCCTGTGGGACGACACGAAGATGGATCCGGGCACAAAGTGGCGGCAAGCTATTGAGACGGCCTTGCGCTCCTCCAAAGTGGCGGTGTTGTTGGTGAGCAAAGACTTTCTCGCCTCGCCATTTATTGCGGAGCATGAGCTGCCGACGCTTTTGGCTGCGGCAGAATCGCGGGGGCTGACGATCGTCTGGGTCTATCTCAGCCCCTGTCTATACCAGGAGAGCGGGATCGCTGCCTATCAAGCCGCCCACGACACCTCCCGAACCATCAGCAGCCTGCGGGGAGCCAAAAGGGAAGAGGTCCTGGTCAACATCTGCCAAAAAATCAAAGCCGCATTGAGCGCGTAGCGGTTCGCGCCGCCCCAGGCAAGCTGGATCGGAGGCGTTGATCCTGATGACCCACGGCGTTGCCCTTCTTCTGGGGGTGCTTTGCGCAGGCCTGGGGGGCGAATTGTTTGTGCGTGGAGCCGTGGGCCTCGGCCATTGGGCGCGGATTCCACCCGGCATCATCGGGGCGACGGTGGCCGCCTTTGCCACCTCCAGCCCGGAACTCTCGGTTGCCGTGCAGTCAGCCCTTGCGGGCACACCGCAGATCGCACTGGGGGATGCACTCGGCAGCAATGTGGTGAATCTCTGTCTCATCCTTGCGCTGCCCCTGCTGATTGCCGGTCTGCAGGTCCCGCGCCAGGACCTCCAACGGGATCGATCGGTGGCCCTCTTGGCTCCCGCTCTGACGGCTCTCCTGCTGATCGATGGTGAGCTCTCCCGTGGGGACGGTTGTGTGATGTTGCTGCTCTTCGGGGCGTGGCTCTGGGCCACCGTGCGCGCCACCCAACGCCAACGCAGCTCCGCACAGGAGGTGTTGGGAGCGCACCGCCATGGGCTGATCCTTGCTTCCTGCCTGCTGGGGCTTGCCCTCCTGGTGGCGGCGGGTTTCTTCATCGTGGCCAGCGCCGAGGGATTGGCCCGATCGTTCGGGGTGCCCGACTATCTGGTGGGGGCCACCGTTGTGGCCCTGGGCACATCCATGCCAGAGCTGGCCACGACGGTGATCGCCAAGCTCAGGGGCCATGACGAGGTGGGTTTGGCCACGATTCTTGGCAGCAACATCTTCAACAACCTCTTCATCGTCTCGATCGCTGCCATCCTTCACCCCATCCCCTGCGATGGCAAGGCTGCGGCCATCGCCCTCACCTTTGCCGTGCTGGGTGTGCTCGTGGCCACACCCTCCAGATCAGGATGGATCGGCCGGTGGCAGGGCGGTGGGCTGCTGTTGCTTTACGCCACCTATCTCGCTTTCACTCTGGCCTGAACCCCTGTTCATGAGCTGGCCAGTGCTTTGGCGGGCAAGACTGCCCAGCGGGCTGCAACCGCGCGCGCCCCAGCTCCCTGGC
>JAYKHK010000047.1:0-2732 GCA_035284785.1 Cyanobacteriota bacterium
CCCGCTGTTCGATCCCCTGGCTACAGCGACGGAAGCGGAGAACCCAGCTGAGCTGTTCTTCTGCCGCAGCCCAGGAGCGGGCGTTGATGGCCGAGGCGTCTACACCCCAGAGGGTTTCGTCGTGCTGGCCGGTTCAGTGGGCCGCCTGGAGAATGTGCCTTCGATCCAGGGCACCAACGACGCACGTGTGCGCGAGCGCCTGATTGCCTCCGGGGTGATGGAGGTTTCAGAAGCTGGAACCATTACTTTCCCGCGGGATCATCTCTTCCGCAGCCCCAGCAGTGCGGCCTCAGCCCTGCTCGGTCGCACCGCCAATGGCTGGCGCGAATGGAAGAACGCTCAGGGGATGACCTTGAGCCAGGTGAAACGGGCTTAGATCAGATCGGTTGGGCCGGATTGTTTCAACCCACATCCTGCCTGTGATGGTTCATGCGGTTGCGGCCACCACGGGTTGCAGGCCGCTGAGATCCAGCTGCTGGCGGGCGTGCCAAAGGTCATAGGCATCCTGCATCGCCAGCCAGCTCTCGGCCGAGCGCCCCAGGCAGCGCGAGAGACGCAGCGCCATCTCCGGTGTGACTCGGCTGCGCTCCTGCAGAATCCGGTTCAACGTGGAGGGAGCCACCTGCAGCCTGGTGGCCACTTCGCGAACACTCATCTGCAGTTCGCTCAGATAAATATCGCGGATCAACTCACCCGGATGGGGTGGGTTGTACATGGGTCCGATAGTGGTCATCAGTGATAGTCCTCGTAGTCAAGAACGTAGACATTGCCATCGCGGAACTCAAACGTGAGCCGCCAGTTGCCATTCACCCAGATCGACCAGCGCCCGCGATCGAGGCCCACCAGTGCATGCAACCGGAATCCGGGAATGTCCAGGTCGGCGATGGTGGTGGCAGAGTCCAGCGCGGCCAGCTGAAGCCGTAACTTGTGGGCATGGGTGGCCTGAATGCCGGCCGTGCTGCCTGTTGCATGGAAGCGCCGTAGCCCCTTGTGGCGGATCGACTGAATCACCCCTCCAGCGTAGCGTGTTGCGCAACGCGCACGGGTGCCACTCGGAAACCCGATTAGCCTGCTAGCAGCCAGCAAGCAGCCTCGCGCGATGCGCACCCTCTACTTCCGCCATGTGCCCGCCGAGGTGGCCGCCGGGTTGGAGAAGCTCGCCGCCCAGGCCGGCCTGCCCCTCAGCACCTTCGCGCTGCAGGAACTCACCGAGGCATCCCGTCGCGCCGACAACGCCGAGCGGCTCCATGCCCTGCCCTCGCTGCCGATCGATAGGGCCACCATCCTCGAGGCCTTGGCCCACAGCCGCTCCGAGCGCTGATGCTCGTGATCAATGCCTCCGTGCTGGTGGAGGCCCTGCTGGTGGATGGCCCGGCCCGGTCCCGGCTGGCCAACGGCAACCTGCAGGCCCCTGAGCTGATCGACGCCGAGCTTCTCTCGGTGCTCAGGCGCCTTGTGCTCGCACAGAAACTCCTGGAGAGCCACGCCCTCCAGGCCCTGGCCACCGCCTCCCGCCTGGGCCTGCGCCGTCACCCCAGCCTCACCCTCTGGCCCCGGGCCTGGGAGTTGCGCGCGAATTTGTCCGCCTACGACGCCCTGTACGTGGCGCTGGCCGAGCAGCTCGACGCACCCCTGCTCACTGCGGATGCACGCCTCGCCAGGGCCCCAGGGCGGCGGTGTGTCGTGGAGGTGGCGTGGGCTTGAGGTCCGTCTCAGCGACCAGGTCAACCAGCGGCTCGAAGCCCTTGCTGCTGCCGAAGGACTCACCAAAGCAGACGTGTTTCGTCGCGCCCTGGCCCTTTACATGCTGGCGAAAAAACAGGAAGAGGCAAGAGCCAGGCTGCAGTTTGCCCACGGGGATCAGGTGGAAACGCTGGTCAACATCTGATGGATGACACACGGCTGCCTTCGCCCGTGAGTTCTCCACGCCATCCCACGGCAGGGCAGAACGCCGAAGCCAATGCCGCCCTGGGTTGGGAGAGCTTCTTTCACGACGGCCCCGGCCTGAGCGATGACGCTCTGGCGGAACGCGCCGGTCCGGAGCAGGCTGATCGCGAACCTTTCTGAATTGCAGCTAAATCCCTTCAGCCCCGTCTATGCAGTGGCTGCATCACTCTCAGGCCTGGAGCTGTGTCGGCGTTTAGCCTGGGCGCGTAGCCCAGTGCTGGCCAAGCCGCTCAGCCCATGAGCCTCCACCACGAGAAGGCCTTCGAACTCGAGATCTGCGAGCACCTCGGCGCCAACGGCTGGCTCTACAAGGAAGGCAGCGCTGCTGCCTACAGCCGCGAACTCGCGCTCTACCCGCCAGACCTGATCGCCTGGGTGCAGGAGGCCCAGCCGGAAGCGTGGGAGGTGCTGCAGAAGAACCACGGCGCCAAGGCGGAAGCCACCCTGCTGCAACGGCTGCGGCAGCAACTCGATCAAGTCGGCACCCTCGATCTGCTCCGCCACGGGGTGGAGGTGCTGGGGCTGCCCAAGGCGCTCAGGCTCGCGGAGTTCAAGCCAGCGTTCGGGCTCAATCCACAGGTCCTGGCCCGCTACAACGCCAACCGTCTGCGGGTGGTGCGCCAGGTGCGCTACTCCAGCCGCAACGAGAATTGCCTCGATCTGGTGCTGTTCCTCAACGGCATCCCGGTCGCCACCGCCGAGCTCAAGACCGACAACACCCAGTCGATCGCTGACGCGGTGTGGCAATACAAGACCGACCGACTGCCCAAGGCCGCCGGCCAGGC
>JAYKHK010000048.1:0-9438 GCA_035284785.1 Cyanobacteriota bacterium
TTCGCCCTCTTGCCGATGGGTGAGGGCCGCTTTCAGCTGGTCTGGAGCGCGCCGGCATGGCGCTGCCGCCAATTGGAGAGCCTCCCGCCTGCGGCCTTCCTCGACGCCCTCGCCCCCGTGTTGCCCGCAGGGATCGACGTGGACTCCCTGGAGGAAGCCGCACGGGTGTTTCCTGTGGGGCTCCTATTGGCCCGACGGCTCCACCACGGCCACACGATCCTGGTGGGCGAAACAGCCCACCGCTGCCATCCGGTGGGTGGACAAGGCCTCAATCTCTGCTGGAGGGATGTGGCGGAGCTGCACCGCCTCGCGCAGCGAGCCCGATCCGGTCGGTTGCCCCTGGCCCGCCTCGGCAGCAGCTACGCCCGCCGCCGCTGGGCCGATGTGGCTCTCACACTCCTGATGACTGATGGGCTCGTGCGGATGTTCTCCAACCGCCACCCCCTGCTGGTGGCGATCCGCAAAGTGTCGCTTCCCTTGCTGGAGCAGATTCCCTGGCTGCGGCGCTGTTTGTTGGGGGTGATGAGCAATGGCCCTTGCCAGCCCTTTGGGGCGCCGGCAACCTGAGGGCATGGTGATCAGCAACAGCCGCCAACCAGCCCCGCCGGTGGAACTGCTGGCCTTTTTGCGCCATCAGATCGGCCTGAGCGAGAGTGCCTTGGAACTCGGTCTGCGTCAATCGAGCTTGGAACAAGCCCCCTTGCCGGCGGTGCTTTGGCGCTACGGCTTGATTTCGCTGGACCAGCTGGATCAAGTGCTCACTTGGCAGGACAGCCACTATTAGCCCCCGCTCCAAACCTCCCCCCACGTCAATCGCTGGATGCTTGGCGCCCATCTGAACCGCCAGCCGCTCAGCTCGGGCACCAGGTTGGCTTTCAATACACAATCAGCGACTCAGTCGGCACATCCTGAGGCAGTTTGCTGCGTCCGTTGAGGGCGCTCAGCTCCACCACAAAGCTGAATCCCACCAACTCTCCCCCCGCCAGCTGCACCAGTTGGCCACAGGCCGCCGCCGTGCCCCCCGTCGCCAGAAGATCGTCCACCACCAACACCCGGGGCTGGTCCTGGAAACCATCCGCATGAATTTCCAAGCGATCTTCCCCGTATTCCAGGGTGTAATCCACTCCATGCACCTCACCGGGCAACTTGCCAGGTTTGCGCACGGGTGCGAAGGGCAGCCTCAGGGCCGTGGCCAAGGCTGTGCCCACAATGAATCCACGGGATTCAATGCCCACAATCAAATCAGGCTGCACCCTCTCGCATTGCGACCCCAAAAGGCGAACCGCTTCCTGCCACCCCTCCGGATCCCGCATCAGGGGGGTGAGATCGCGAAAGAGGATGCCTGGTTTCGGAAAATCCGGCACATCACGAACCCATTGGCGCAGGTCTAGGGAAGGTTCTGAATCACGCATGCCGCGGCTCGAAGATGACGGAAGGGCTCAAACACTGGCATCATCGCAGCCATGGTCAAGACATCCACCGCTCCGCTAGCCATGTCGGCGACAGACGCCCCCACCGCTTCCGAGGCTGGCAGCCAGCCCCTCCCCCGGCAGGGGCTGGAGCGACTGGATCTGTTGCTTCTCTGCGTGGAGGCCCTCGATCTCAATGGCGGCGAAACCCTGCTGTGGATGAGCCAGGAAATGGGCTTCGCCAATGTCTTCCCCAACCGGGTGGCCCTTTGGAAGCTGCGCTCCCACAACCCGCTGCGGCGAGCCTGCCGCAGGGGCACCCCCGAGGCCGCGGAAACAGATGCGCTCATCCGCATGCTCTGCGCCATGGCGGATCGGGTCTACCCCTACGTGCGCGGCTTGCTCTCCAGCAAGGAGCCTGCGGAGCTCAGCCAACAGCACTGGCAGCTGTTCCAAGATCGGTTCACTGCCCTGCTCAAGGAGCGCATGAATGTGCGGCGCAGCAGCGTGCAATCCCTGATGGATCCGTTGGCCGGGGCAGAGCAACGTCGGTCCCTGATTCAAACCTTGGCACTGGCCGCTGGCAGCGGCGGCGTCGATCGCCTCAGGGCCAGCCTGATGGACCCAACGCCCTAGGGCCTTCCGGCAGAGTGCAACGAGCGCCAACGCGGCAATGAAGCAAACCCTGACCTACCAACCCCACCGCTACGGGGCTCACTCCTGCAGGCTCCGAGTGGAGGGCTTTCCCGATGTCTCCACGGGCCAGGGGGCGGATGCGGTGGGGATTGTGACGGGCTGGAGTTTGGAGTGGGTGGGCCACCCCCAGCTGGAGGGACGCCGCGAACATCTGCAAGCCCTGATGGCCACAGTGATCCCCTACGCGAGGAATCTGCTCAGTGGGGTGCCTCGCCCAGTGGGTGGGGAGGACGATCCGGTCACCATCGCCCCGGATTCCGAAGGTCTTCACCACATGCAGCTGCGCAGCAGCCAGCCCAACACCCCGCCATTGGAACTCGACCTCGACGATGCCGAACTGGCTGATCTGGTGCGGGTTTTGGACCAATGCAGATTGGATCCGCGCATGCAACTCCCCCTGCCGGTGCCCGAGCCGCTTCCCCTGGCAGCGCGAGAGCTGCGCCATCGGTTGCCCCTCCGGCGCCGGCTGGCCGCTCCCGTGGGTGGGCTGGCGGCCCTGGCCCTAGCGGCTGGGGCGAGCACCTTGCTCCCCACGCCCCGGCCTTCCAGCTCCACCACCCAAGCCGCCAAAACCACCACCACCGGCAAGCAGGAGGCTCGCCCTGCTCCTGCCCAGCTGCCTGCAGCGGCGGCAGAAAACAAGGAGGCAGCTCCGCAAAACAGCGCCGTCAAAGGGGCGTCGACAGCCACATCGAGCAAGCCGAGCGATGAGCAGCTCAACCGCCTGCGCGGCTGGCTGCTCAACCGCACTCCCAGCCAGGCTGTCACCAGCGAGCCCCAGGTTTGGCAGCTCGCGGTGAATGCCCAAGGTGAGGTGGTGGCGGCCACAGCGGTGGAAGGCACCGACGGCCAAGGGCGCACCGCTCTCGGATTGCCCTCCGCAGAGGTGCCAAGGTCCCCAGCGGGAGATACATTGCTCGTGCGCGGCGTGCTGCAACCCGCCGGTTTCTGGGAGTTATCTCCATGGCACGGCTGGTAACAACCCCATCCTGCAAATGCGATCAACCATGGCCCTGACCTGGCCCGAGCTCCGACGCAAGGTCGCCAGGCTGGGTTCAGCCTTGGATGTGGTAGTGCGCAGCGACCCCGAGGTTTGCGGCCTGAGCGGGGAAAACTTTCATCTCACCCTGCATCACGGGGGGCACGGAGACTGCACGGTTAACGACCTGTCCCTGATTGAGTGTCCAAACGAGCTGGTGCTGCTGGAATTTGAACGTTGGATGCGGGGAGCTGGCTACCCGCTTGATCTCTGATTTCCCCGGTTAATCAGTGCTCCAGCGCTCTTTCGGCCGGTCATGCCCCGCGGATCCATGAGCCCATCGCCCCCCTCCCGGGTCCGCCCGCTTCACTTGCCCACCCCTGGACTCTCACCCCAGAGTCCAGCAGCTTCACATCGCTCCCGATCCCAGCGGCGCCGGCGGCCCTCCAAGCTAAAGCACTTGGGAATGGGGGTCCTCTGCATCGCGGCGGGCAGCTCGATCTTGGCAGCCCTGATGGCTCTGGCTGATCAGTTCAACACCCTCCTGTTGGTGAGCCAGGCGGTGGCCAACTTGATCCGAGGTCTCTCCTTGCTCGCCACGGGCCTCTTGCAGATGCTCGCCCTCCTCACCGTGGCGGCCCTCACCTTGATGGCCTTGCTGTTGCTGGTGGGTGGGCTGACGCGAATGGTGCGCGCCATTGGCAGTGCCCTAGCTCCGAGTCGATCAGAGCCAGGGGGCACACCGCCTCAAAACGCGAGGCTGAGAGATTGAACGCTCCCCCTCCGGGCTGGAGGGGGAGCGTTGCTTGAGATCACACCACGATGAAATCGCTGGCGCTCAGCGTGGGCACCAGAGCGTTAGCAGAGGCGACATCTGAAGGGAAAGCCGGATTGAAGCGGTTCAAATTGGCCACTTGCGTAGATGCCAAGGCACCATTGCCATCCGGGTCATAGAACAGATCGCCGGTGGTGAGGTTGTAGATGAAGCGTTGGCTTGCCGTTGTGGCGTTTGCAGGCGTGGTGGTTGCCAAAAACTGAGCGGCGCTGAGGCTGGAGCCCGTCAGTCCGGAATAGATGATCTTGTCGAAGACAAGGTTATCAATCCCGCTGTTGAAATCCCGAATCTGATCCACGCCGGTGGACGAAAGTGGCTCGTTAAACACAAAGAGGTCCTTGCCACCTCCCCCTGTCAAGGTGTCAACTCCCTGACCACCGATCAAGGTGTCGTTACCAGCCTGACCCTTCACCAAGTCGGCACCCAACCCTCCAGAAATCAGGTCGTTGCCATTGCCACCATTGAGATCATCAGCACCATCTTCACCAAAAAGCGAATCCTGACCTGCTCCGCCATACATATCATCATTGCCAGCTCCGCCATAGATCTGGTCATTGTCGGCATCGCCCCGCAGCATGTCAAAGCCATTGCCACCATAGATCGAATCGTTTCCCTCACCTCCATCAGCAAAATCATTGTCGTCACCCCCCTCCAGGATGTCGTGGCCACCATCGCCCCACATGCAATCATCGCCGCCTAAACCCTTGAATTTGTCTTGGCCGTTGGTGCCACCAAACATTTCACTGGCCTTGCCAAGTCCGTTAGGGCTGAAGACGCCACGGGCATCCAGATAGTTGCCAGCGTTACCCGTCAGCACGCCATTCACATAACCAGACATGCCCACCTGGCGTTGCACGCCGGTGGCATCCACCACGGTTTGCGTCGCAGAAAAGAGAGCTGTTTCTGTGGCAAAGTTGGCAAAGCTCTGCAGGGATCGTTCATAGTCGGCGTCATTCACCGCAAAGATCTTGTGATACAAATGCTTGACGCCGGTAGAAGCCATCACCATATCGGCAACGGTTTTGCCCTTGATTTCTTCCACGAGATCTGTGGCAGCGAGCTTGCTCAGGTAGTAGGCCTCGTCCCCTCTTTGTAATTGCTGCATTTGGTAGGCGTAGATGAAATCGTGGGTGGGGCCCAACATGCCTCCAGGTGTTTTGGCCTCAGCCAATCCGCCCAGCCACAGGGAGATCTTTTCAAAGTCCTGATTGCCACTGCGCAGGTTCGCTGCTGCGTAGGGATCCTGGGCTTCCTTGACACCACCGCTGTATGGATTCCCCATAAACGTTGCACTTGCCATCGCCGCATCCGCTGCAGCCGAGAGGCCTGCGGCGTAGGCCGCAGCGGCCCCCGGAGCCGTGCTGGCCTGCAAGGCATTCCAATAGGCCAGGTTATTTGGATTCGTGGAGAAATCTTTGAGAATCGCATCACGGGCATAGGCCATGATGAACCCCTTAAGCGAATCGGAATGGAGCAGGTGCGCTCCAAAGTCACTCCAGCTGGTGTAGGGGCGCAGGTTGGCCTCCAAACCTGCCAAGTTGGCATCAATCCCATTGTTCGCCTGGCCCAGGGCGGTGCCTCCTGTGGTCAAACGCACGTTGCGCAGGAAGGCTTGGATTTGGCGACGGGCTTCATTGAGGGGGGTGACTCCGGCATCCAAGCCACGACCGATGTTGAGGGCCGCCAAATCCAAGGGCCGACCCACCAGGGCATCCCTGAGGGTATTGGTGATGTATTCATCCGTGGCGTTGCCCACCTGCTGGCTCATGCCCGCGGCAATTTGGCCTGCGGTGAAGCGGGTGTAGAGCTCGGGGGCCAAAAAGGCCTGCAGCAGCGGAATCTCCTGAAGACCGCCCGGGTTGGCCAGGCCGGTTTGCTGATTCACCGTGTTGAGCGCCACCGATTCGGTGAGCTGGGAGTGGCCGAATCGAAAGGCGCTATGGGCGAATTCAGCCAAAATACTGGCGTTGAAGCCGGCATTGTTGTTGTTCGCCGCAGCCGGGCCGGCGAACGCCCCCAAATTGGGTGTGATGCGCCGAGCATATTCCTGCAGCACATGGTGCTGATAGAAGTTCTCGTTGGCCAACTTGGCCAATTGAAAAAGCTCCTCTCCAGATAGAGCCTGATTATTACCATTATTGCCAGCATTCTGGGCCAGATCAGCTTTGATTTGCTCAAGAATATTGTTGTGAGTATCCATAAAGATTTCATGCATACTGGTGAGTCCGATGTTTTCATTCAGACGCCCATCGCCGCCCACGGCGTGCTGGTTGAGGCGGGAGGGATCTTTCAGATCACCATTGGCAAAGAAAGGATCAACACCGGCTGGCAGAGGAGCTCCTTTCCAATCGTGGGCCAGATCGAGAAGGAAGGCCGAGCCGGCTTTGGCTAGCACCTGGTTGGCAGCGACAGCTGCTGTATCAAAAACATAGCTTTTCTGGCCAGAGACTTTATCCAGAACCACAAAGGCATAGCATCCGGCATTGGCCAAGCCCTGGGGGATTTTCTCCACCAAGGGCACGCTTTCCACATCCCGGTCTCTCAAGGTGAGACCGATACGTTTGGCATTTTTCTTTAGATCAAACCATCGCGCAGTGGATTTCTGAGGATCATCGAGCAGCCGGCCAGTGAGTTCACCATTGCCCTTGTATTCCCGCATGAAGATGGCATGGCTCTCCACCGAGCCATAAATTTGATTGAGATCCAAAAAGGCAGAGGTATGGTTGATGCTCTCGCCATTGCGCGGGCTGAGCTTCAA
The DNA here is from genome assembly GCA_035284785.1 of Cyanobacteriota bacterium. GTDB lineage: Bacteria > Cyanobacteriota > Cyanobacteriia > PCC-6307 > Cyanobiaceae > Cyanobium. Next base: position 6,678 of record JAYKHK010000048.1, read on the forward strand.
CACCTTCTGTCCACTGCCATTGGTGGTGGTGGAGGCCACCACCCCTGTGAAGGCCGACTTGGCATTGATGGTGACCACCACATCAGCCAGAGAGGCGCCGGGGGTGATCAGGATCAACTGGTCATTCAGCACCAAAGTGCCCCCGCTTGTGCCGTTGAAACTGGTGCCAACGGCCGCATTCTCCTGATCCACGTCCCATTGGGTGGGACGGCTGTACCCCGCCAACCCCAGCTCTGCCACCAAGGCATCTCGGCTTCCCTCGCCGATCTCCACCTGCACCGTGTTGGTGCGGGAGAGGGCCATGAAGTTGGTGGGAGAACCCGGTGAATAAAGGCTATCCCCAGGCAGCAGAGGGATCAGAAGGGTGCCGTCCTTTCCCTTATCGACAAAATCCAAACCATGGTCGTTGTATTGGCCAAACAAGGCAAAGAAGCCCGAGTTGGGGAGGGGATTCCCCGTATTGGAACCATTCGCCCCATCGCCGCCTGTCAGAATCGTTTCATGGCGGGTGTTGTTCTTTTGACTGACGCGCTTGCCAGCCCGCGTGCCGGCCTGGGTCCACTCCTTGGCATAGGGATCATCCTGCACCTGTAGCGCCGTCTTGCCAGATTGATTGGCAACAAGATTGCTGATCAGCCTGGGTGTGGCATCAAAAATATAAGGATTGTTGGGATTGCTATAGCCGCGCACGCTGTAGTCGACCACATAGGCCGAGTTGTAGCTCACAGCGCCCGTTTGGAAGTTGATCGTGAAGCCGCCACCCGTATTTTGTGGAGCAAAGTTTGGCGTGGTGAGGCGGGCAAAGGCCGTGCCCGTGGCCCCAGCCAGATATTTGGGATCCGTGGTGGAGGTGGGGAAGGGCGCCAACACAGGGGTGCTGCCGCCGCCCACCTGGTAGCGCAGCTGATCGGTGCCATCCACAAAACGGATGCCGCTGGTGGGCTTGGCCCCGATCACATTGGTGTTGGGACCAGGCAGAACGGCAAGGCGAGGATCATTATTCCAATCTTTGTAAACACGATATTGATAACGAAGAAAGAACAGATCTGCCAGGGTGAAGGTATCAATGACCGAGTCAAAATTGGGTGAGGGCACGGCGTGATTGAATTCTTTCTACATTGTTATCACGCCCAGACCCAACGAGATCGACCTGGAAGTCATCGTTAAATTTATTCACACCCTGTTACTTCATTGACGCATCAGCCTTAGGCCCCAGGCCTCCCCGGCATCAGCCGTGAAGCCGCTGCAGCCAGAAACCAGCCAGTTGCCAGGATGACCAAAGAAACATCGCCAGAATCAACCACTGCAACCAGGCCGGGCGCCGCGGCGCAGGAGGAGGAGAGACCATGGCAAACTCAATCGCAAACGCAAGACTTCAGGCCCAGCAAAGCCTTGCAAAGCCCCCAGATGTTTTCTAGCAGAAATCCCGCATCCCACCAAGGAAGCAAGGCTGGCCCCATCTAGCCTGCCAGCAGCCATGGATGGGCGGAATGGGCAACCCCATGATCACTGCCCTTCTCCAAGCCCGGGCCTACCCCCATCTGACCTCCTGCATCTCCCTGCTGGAGACCCACATCTCTTGGGTCATCTTGACCGGCACCTATGCCTACAAGCTGAAAAAACCCGTCAATCTGGGCTTTGTTGATTTCAGCAGCCTGGAGCGGCGCAGGCACTTTTGCCAAGAGGAACTCAGGCTGAACCAGCGCTTGGCACCCCAGCTCTACCTCGACCTGGTGGAGATCCACGGCCCCGCCGAGCAGGCCAATCTTCTCGGCCAGGGCCCGCTGATCGAGGTGGCTGTGCGCATGCGCCAGTTTGAGCAGGAGGATCTGCTGACGCGTGCCCTTGTTGCGGGCTCGCTCACGGGGGAGCAATTGGAGGATTTTGGAGAGCGGCTGGCCGCTTTCCATGGCGCCGCCCCACATGCGAGCGCAGTGGGACCATTCGGCACTCCCGAGGCCGTGGTGGCTCCTGCTCTGGCCAATCTGGAAGTGTTGCAGCGACTCCAGCCTGGACTACCCCAGCAGGCCAGGCTGGCGGAATGGACCCACCAGGAAGCCCAGCGGCTCCAATCTGCGTTTGCCGAGCGACTGGCCAGGGGACGGATCCGGGAAGGCCATGGCGACCTGCACCTTGGCAATCTGGTCGTCCATCGAGGGGAGGTTGTGGGGTTTGACTGTTTGGAATTCAATCCAGCCTTGCGCTGGATCGACGTGGTCAGCGATCTGGCGTTCCTGGCGATGGATCTCCAGCACAGCGGCAAAAGGGTTTGGGCGGGGCGACTGCTCAACCGTTGGCTCATCGCCTGCGGCGACTACGACGCCCTGCACACGTGGCCGTGGTATCTGACCTATCGGGCCCTGGTGCGAGCCAAAGTGATGGCGCTGCGTCTGGAGCAACGCGCTGATGGCGAGGATCAGACCCAGAGGGCCCTGGTCGATCAGCTCGAAAGCTATTGGCGCCTGGCCCTGCAAACCAGTGGGTTGTCGTCTGATTCCGCTGCCCTGCTGCTCACCCATGGGGTAAGTGGAAGTGGCAAGAGCCACCTCGCCAGCCAGCTCTGTCAACGCCATGGCTGGATTCATCTGCGCTCCGATGTGGAACGCAGACGTCTGTTCGGCCGTTGGGGGAGCGAGCTGAACTGCCCGCGCCAAGGGGATGCATACAGCCCAGCGCTCAGCGAGGAGCTCTACGGGGAGATCTTGCCAGCGGCAGCTGCAGCGGCTTTGCAAGCTGGAGAAACCGTGGTGGTGGATGCCAC
>JAYKHK010000049.1:0-4467 GCA_035284785.1 Cyanobacteriota bacterium
ATTGATCAGCTGGTGGCTTGGCCCAACCAGAAAAGCATTCAAACAAAAATGGCGCAATCCTTCTCCTTTCCTGATTGCGCCAGCTTTTTCAGCCCGAATTCTCTTCCATCAGGCGCTCATACAAGCACCACCATTCTCTAGCCTCACGTCACTCACAATCAAGAGTCAATTATACCTACTAAAATTTTTTCCAAAAAAACATGACTTGAGGGCTTGACCCTTTGACGGGTTGCCGTCTTGCGGCTAAGGTCGGCAGCATTGTCTGCTGACATTTCTTCATGAAAACCCGCACCCAACTATCGCTCCTCGAAAGCGTGCGTCGACGCAAGGGCCTTCAAAGGGGATTCACTCTGATCGAACTGATGATCGTAGTGGCCATCGTTGGAATCTTGGCCGCTGTCGCCATCCCTAAATACTTGGAAGCACGCAAAGCCGCCGCTGCAGGCGCTGCCATTGGTGAGCAGGTGGGTTTCGCCAAGGAATGCGCCACCTACGTTGTGTCCCAAGTCGGTTCTGCCCCCAACACCAACTGCAGCACCAACGGTGGAACCTATTCTCAGAGCTGGTCTTCGGTGGGTTCCACAACCGGACTCAAGTGCCTGAGTTTAACCAATCAGTCTGGGACAACGGTCTCGATCAATGTCAACTCCCTCGGCGACTTGGCCTGCACGATCAGCTAACCCGAAAGCACGCTCGCCCGCCGGCCCATCGCCAAAAAGGCCTGTTGCACATGGTGGGCGAGATCTTCGCCATCAAAAAGCGGGCTCTGCTTAGTCTGCCGTTGGCGATCGGGCTTGAAACGGCGCAAGCCCTCTAGATCTGAACAGAGGCTTTCCACAATCGCAGCGAAAGCCTCTGGTGTTTCCGCTGTCCACTCGGGATGCCCCACCCCCTTCACCAGGGAACTACTCATACGTGCAGCCATGCGGCCACCACGGATGGCCACGAGGGGGGTTCCCATCGCCAAGGCTTCAAACCCAGTGGTGGCACTGCTCCAGGGTGTGGTGTCCAGAGCCACATCGAGAATGTTGTAGAGGTCGACGTGATCTTTCCACTCCCCCTCTGGTGGGAGAAACACCAACCGATCGGGGTCTACCCCCTGATCGGAAAGCTTCCGCTCCAGCTCGCTGCGCACGCCAGGGTCCTGAATGCCGCGATCTTTGAGCACCAACATGGCATTGGGAACGCGCCTTAGGGCGGCGCTCCAGAAGGCAAGCGTGGTGTTGGTCATTTTGGGGACCTGGCAGAAGGACCCCAGGACGGGCCGATCGGTTTGCATCAGGGGTGTGGCGTCAGGAAAGGACGGCTGACTTGGGTAGGCGAGCCAGGGTCTTGGCAGACGCCAAAGCCGTTCGGAGAATTGCTCGGCAAACTCTTGTGACGCCGTTTCTGCATCGCCGATGAACCAATCGATCGTGTCGAGTCCCGTTGTGGCGTGGTAGCCGATGTAATGGGCCTGCACAGGGGCACAGCGCTGGCAAAGCAGATAGATCCCGGTGCCTCGTGTGTAGCCAGATGTGTCCACGATCAGGTCATATGCAAGGTCTTGCAGACGGGCCCGGCCCTCCTGTTGGGGCACACCCTCCAGACTGTGGAAGCCGTCAGCCAGGGCGATCAGCGCTTCGCTGCTCTGCTCATAGCGACGATGCATGGAGATCAGCTCCAGATGACAGCGGTTGGGATCGTGATACCGCAACAGGGGGTCGAGGAAACGACCCACCACATGGCTACCGATATCGGCCGAGAGCAACCCCACCCGCAGAGGCCGCTCGATCACTTGAAGCGGCGCCAGTGGGGCGGATGCGGCGGGGAGCTGACTGGCGAGCCCATGCCAAAAGCGCCGTGCTGTCTCCAAAACCTCGGCGGGGGAGGCCTCGTCACTGATGGAATAGGTGAACATCAGGTTGTGAAAGGCCCCCTGGGCGTCTGGCACATCAGCAAGCAGCTGCCGATAGATGGCCACCGCTTCGGCAGCATCGCCCTTGTTGCGCAACGTGGAGGCCAGATTCATGCGGCAGTCGAGATCCGCCGGTGCAATGGCGAGACCATCGCGAAAGGCTTTCTCAGCTTCCCCGTAGAGGCCGAGATCACTAAGGGTTGCCCCGAGAAAGAAGCAGGTCTCCACCTGGGTTGGATTGATCGCTAACGACTTGCGAAACAGATCAACAGCCTGCAAATGGTCACCCAAATCTTTCAAGGCCAGACCAGTGCAACTCAGGGCATAGGGGTCATTGGGAGCGACGGCTAAAGCATTCATCAACCAGGGCATGGCCCCATCGATTTGCCCGCGCATCGTGAGCAACCGGCCAATCAGCAGGAGAGTGGGCAAATGGTTGGGGTCGATGGTCAAAGCCCGCTGGCATGCGGCGATGGCCAAATCACCATGGTTGAGCATCTCCTCGGCTCGGGCCAGGAGCCGCCATCCCTTCACGCCTTCAGGCTCTGCCTCCACCTGGGCCTGGAGGGCGGGCAGGCATTGCTCCAAAAGGCTTTCGCTCTCCTTTGCCCTGCCCTGGAGGGCAAGCAGGCGAGCCTGTTGCAGGAGGGCCTCGCCGTCTTTTGGGAAATGGTTCAGGGCCTCATCGCCATAGGCCAGGGCCTGATCGATCTCCCCCCGCTCGAGGGCATCCACCTGCAGATTGAGCAGCAAGCGCAGGGACGGATTGCCTGGAGCCACCTTCTGCTCAAGGGCTCGGGCCTGCAGCAGCCAAAGCCGCCTTTGAGTTCGATCCCCCCGCTCGCCGCAGATCACCCCTAGGGCCATCCAGGACTGGGGAAGCCTGGTGCCTTCGGCCACCAGCTGTCTCAGTTTGGCTTCTGCGATGTCGAGTTGACCACAGTCGACGAGGCCCAGGGCCTCGTTCAGCCGCTGGGATGGGTCGTGTTGTTCCATCAAAGTCGCAGGATCTGGTCGTAAAAGACGAGCACGTTTCCATCGTAGATCTGTACATTCTGGCTACCGTTGCTCAGCCAGCAGCTGGCACGGCTGCAGGGACCTGTGGCATTAGCTTGCCCCGGAGCAGCAAATTGCCTGGTGGTGAAATCAGCAAAATTACCCTTGAGAAAGATCACATCGATGGTGGCGCTCGACTTCGACCCAAGGCAGTTCGCCCCGCAGCCATTCACCGTGAAGGTGCCTGCAGAGGGGAGATTGAATTCCTTGATATAGGTGGTCCGGCCGAGCGAGTCCTTTAATGGCATGGAGGGACAGGTAGCCGAATTGGGCTGTTGGTTGCCATCGGCATCGGCTGTGGTCAAGCAGGCAGGGTTGCCGGTGACGTCGAACCCCGGGTTTCGATTAGCGCGGACCTGGGTGTGGAACGCCGTCGCAAACATGCCAGGGGGAGGGTAGCTGGCCCCGGTGCGGCGGCTCATGAACAAGCTCAGTTGGACGTCGCGATCCTTGGCAAGGGTTTGGTCGTACAGCTGAATCTGCAAGGGGTTGTTTTGGGCCAACTGATCCGCAATGACGGATTCCGTGTTTTGTTCGGTGAAGGCGAGGTTGCCAGCGAGGGCCTCGGCTCTTCGAGCCTGTTGCGCGGCAGGCAATGGAGCATCGGGTCGGCGTAGCGCTTCAAATGGGGGGCCGCAGCGGACCAGCCGATTGAAGCCGCGCCACTCAGTGGAGTTGCCGTTGGCACGAACACCGTAGACCACATTCCAGAAGGGCTGATTGTTGTTGGCGGGATTGGGTGGCCCCTCCAACACAAGCAGCTGCCCAGGCGGTAGAGCGCCACCAGCGCAGGGCCATGCAGCGATGCTGGTGCGGATCCAGTAAGCGTTTTGGGCTTCGTTATTGATAAAGGCAAGGGCGCGCCCCCACTGGTCGCGCAGATTTTGGTTGACCTCTGAATCCCGGCCCAATCGCAACTCGGAGATCAGGGCAAGAGCCGCTAAGGAACTCACCACGATCACCGTGATGACAGAGCCAACCAGGAGCTCCACAAGGGTGAAACTGGGCAGCCGTCTTTTGGAGAGGGTTGATTGGCTGATGCGTTGAAGCGTTCGAAAAGGGCGGGTCATGTCATTGCTCGATCGCATAGTTGCAGGTGCCTCCACTGGGTTGCCAACCCAGCCGCACAGTGCCTAGCGGGGCCTGCACATTCACACACCAGGCTCCATTGGGAACATCGGACGAGCTAAGGAGAATGGTGGCACCATCCCTGATCGATCCTTCCGGCGAAAAAGTGAGAGGATAAGTTCCTCCACCTGGCAGGGTGGCAGCCTTCAAATTTCGGCTTCCGGAGAGACCACCTAGGCGGACATTGGGCGGGAGGGGCGGAAACGTGCCTGGCAAGCCTGAACGGCAAACGTGGTCTATGTCGGTGAGAGTGGGATCTACGGAAAAGATGCCACCGTTGGATTGAGTGAGCGCAATCCTGCATCGCCCATTTGCAGCGTTGGCAACATTTCTCGCCACCTGCAAGTAGCCAGAAAGCTCAACGGCAGCGGTGCGCAACTTCCTCT
>JAYKHK010000050.1:0-18105 GCA_035284785.1 Cyanobacteriota bacterium
GAGCCAAGGGGTCGATCGCAAGGGCGGTGCCAGCCACGGTGAAGTTGACCGTGAGGGGAGAGGTGGTGGGGCCGGTGCGGGTGAAGGTGTAGATGAGATTGGCGAGGCCATCTTCTGGAACAGCGGCTGGAGAAACGGCCAACCGAATCACAGGAGGTGGAGCCCCTGCAGTGTCGTCGTTGTTGATCGTGCCAAACGCCGTTGGGGTGGAAAGCGTGGCCCCATTGGCACCCGTGAGCGTGAGGGCAAAGGTTTCGTTGGGCTCCTCGGTGGTGTCACCGTTGACTTGGATGGTGAGCGTGCGTGAAGTATCGCCAGCGGCAAAGGCGACGGTGCCGGTTGTGGCTCCGAAGAAATCAGCTGCGTTGGTGGGATTGGCGCCGGATCCGGCCACACTCCACAGGGCAGAGCTCTCTCCTGCGGTGTTTCCAGTGCGGGTGACGACAAAGGTTAAGGGCTGGGTGCCCGTGTTGCCCTCCGATTGGGAGGCCAGCTGTGCCGTAAGGGCGAGAGAAGGGAGGGGCCCGAGATCTAAACGGGACCGTAGAAAACCGAGGGTGGCCTGTCCAAGGCGGTTGTCATCACTAAGGTCGCTCAGCAAAACCTGTTGGATGGTTAGCAGACTTGTTGGCTGGAAGGCGGATTGGGCCAACACCAGCGGTCCTTTGCTGATCGTGCCTTTGCTGACCGTTCCGCCGGAGGGGATGCCTAAGAAGTTGTATTGAAAACCTGTTCCCTCAAAGAGCACCTGAGCCGTCGTGCCATCCGCCAATGGCAGGAGGAGCTCAAGTTGGGAGGGAGTTCGCTTAGCCCCCAGCGACAAGGTGGTCAGGCTGACTTTGGTCCAATCAACCAGATGGAACGCTTGCTCCCAAGAATCGAAAGAAGCGGCAGGCATGGGGAGACGTGAGAGGGAGGAGTCTGGCTGGACTCGCGACGAAAAACCTAGCAGTGATTGGCAAGCGCCTTAGGTAGGGTCTGCCCCCTGGCGATTGGATGTTTTGCAGCGGCGCCGCAGACGACGGGCGCAGCTCCAGCCTGCCAGAGCTGCTGCAACAGGAAGGGGGCCTGGGGTGGCTGTGATGGATCTGGGTTCCAGCATCGTGTAAACCATCGTTTCCGCTGAAGAGCCTGAACTGGACCAAAAGATGAAGTCTTCCCCTGGGGGCTCTGATTCAACGGCTATCGGGGGCGGGGCAATGATTCCTTCATATTCTGTATATTCAGTCGTTGAATCAACGGGCAATGGGATCTCTCTATCCAAGTCTAAAGCAACTGGTGCATCAACGCCAATCGGTTCGATCAGTTCAGCACGGGCGGGTTGCTGAACAATGCCCAAGGGGAAGGCCAGCGCCGCGGCGACAAGCAATTGGCTCAATGTTTTGGAGGAAATAGCCATGGAGAGAGAAAAAATCCTTGTAGCCAGTATAAGCGGGAGGCTTTGCTTGTTCAAGCAAAGACAGTGCCAACCGGGATGACACCCAATTCTGGTAAGGAGACACCCGTGATATTGATCAGCAGGTCGTTTTTGTTATCTCTGGCGGCGTTGCTATCGTTGAACTGCAGCCCTGTTGGCTCCGAGGGCCTGGTTGCCTGCCACTGCGTCATTGGCATCGCGGAACATCGCAGCGGAAGCTCTCGTTTGTTTCGGCCGTGGTGTCACCCCCCACATTTACCGATACGGTTTAGCTGGTGACACCAGCCGCGAAAGTGAGGGTGCCTGAGGGGAAGGCGCCACCTTTGAAAACAGTGGCTTTAGCGAAGGTGGCTCCGGTTCCGCTGGCATCGATCCTCCAGGTGGCGGTGCTCACTCCAGACGTGTTGCCGGTGCGGGTGACGTGAACAGGAACGGCGTGGAGCTGCTGTGTTCAGCCTGGCTGGCCCTAGTGGCAGCGAGGCTGAACACAGCAGGGGGACCAGCATCACCCACCAACCGATCATCAGTGAAGGGATTGGCAAAGGCCACGACGCCTGAGCGCAGCTGGCTCGCCACACTTCTGCTGTCACCGCCATCACTGGGATCCCCCCAGGTGATGACAGAGCCATCGCTCTTGAGCGCAGCAAAAGCCCAACGATTGGAGAAGATCTGGGTGACGCCTGAACGCAATTGGCTCGCCACACCGCTGCTTTCGCCACCTACATAGAAATTCCCCCAGGTGATCACGGAGCCAACGCTCTTCAGGGCTGCAAAGGCTCTACCAGTGGAGAATATCTGGGTGACGCCTGTGCGCAGCTGGCTGGCCACACGGCTACTGTCGCCGCCATTTCTGGGATCTCCCCAGGTGATGACGGAGCCATCGCTCTTCAGGACAGCAAAGGCAGCTCGGTTCCGCCATTCCCGGGCGGTCCTTCCTGGCTAGGCGGTGCGGATAGGGGTGCTAATCACCTTCGCCTGCTCCACCTCCAACTCCTGCCCTGCTACCAGCACACGGCCCCGATCGTCCTCAGCCTGCAATGCCAGTCGCTCTGGCTCGCTGATCAGGCCCTCTCGCTACAGATGTGCCACAAACAAGACCCCCTCATCCCCGGGCGTGTCGCTTGCATTGAGCCGCCCATCGAGGTGATGCCCCAACTCCTCCGTGAGCATGCACGATGGCGACACTACCGATTTATAACCAGCACGTGCCCGCAGAGACATCACTCTACATGAGGAACGGACTCGGAGGAGGCCAGAGCTTCCTTAATTCTTTGTATCCCTCAGTTGTCTAATTGGCTAACTTCTCCTAGCAAAAGACTGAAGTGGTGTTCCAGGCTTTCGCTATGTGCAATACTTACTTCAATGTGGTATTTAGTAATATCGCGACTTTGGGGGATTCTATGTGCAACGCTCTCCCATCGGACCCCTTCGGCTTATTTGTATTCCTGGTTTGTTGATGAATTATCTAACTGGATTGTCTTTTTTTTACTAACTTACCTGTTCTCGATCTCTCTTCCAAAATGGGCCAAAGAGTTGCTTGTGCAACCATTCCGCCCAACAAGGCGCTGCACCTGACCGCTATTCCACTCCGCTCTACAGCGGCAGGTGAGCTCTAGCGTTAAAAGAATCAGACCCTGGGCATCAAGGAGTTCGCAGTCATCGACGAAGACGGCACGCTCATCCGTATCGGGCAAGAACTCTGAGCAAATCTCGTGGCTGCCGAAGCCAGCGACCGGCAACCGGCCTAGCTAGAACCCCCACAACCGAACAAACGCCCAATGCCCTACGCCTGGCAGATCAACGGCCCCGGTGAACCGCTGGTGCGGCAGGAGGTGGCGCCCCTGCTGCCGGGCCGCGATGAGCTGGTGCTGGACGTGCTGCACTGCGGCTTATGCCACAGCGATCTGTCGATGTTCGACAACGCCTGGGGCATGAGCGCCTTCCCGCTAATCGGTGGCCATGAGGCGGTGGGCCAGGTGGTGGCAGTCGGAGAAGACGTGGATCCGGCCCTGATCGGCCAACTGCGGGGCGTGGGCTGGTTTGCAGGCAGCTGCGGCCACTGCGACGAGTGCATCGCCGGCCGCGCCAACCTCTGCGACGCGGCGGAGGCCACAATCGTGGGCCGCCCGGGTGCCTTCGCCAGCCAGGTGAAGGCCCATCAAGACTGGGCGATCCCCCTCCCCTCAGGGCTGGATCCCGCTGTCGCCGGGCCGCTCTATTGCGGCGGGATCACCGTGTTTGCGCCGCTGTTCGATGAGTCGGTCTCCCCCACCGCCCGGGTGGCGGTGATCGGTGTGGGCGGCCTGGGGCACATCGCCCTTCAGTTCTGCCGTGCCTGGGGCTGTGAGGTCACCGCTGTCACCAGCAATCTGGCCAAGGCGGAGCAGGCCCGCCAGCTGGGCGCCCATCAGGTCGTGTCCGTAGCGGATCTGGCGAGCTGCGCCGGCCGCTTTGATCTGATCATCAACACCGTGAACCAACCCCTCAACTGGGGGGTGGTGATCGGCGCGCTGGCGCGCCGGGGCAGGCTGCACCTGCTCGGCGCAGTGCTGGAGCCGCTGAGCGTGAATGCCTTTGATCTGATCGTCACCCGACGGCTGATCACAGGCAGCCCCACATCCTCGCCGGCCAGCCTGCGCAAGATGGTGGCCTTCTGCGCCCGCCACGGCATCCAGCCCCTGGTGGAACGGCTGCCGATGGCCGAGATCAACACCGCGCTGGATCGCCTGCGACGGGGAGATGTGCGCTACCGGTTCGTGCTGGATGGGCCGGCGTAAGGCCACACCCCGACGCGCTTAATCTCGGGAAACACCTGCGACAGCGATGGGCAAGGGGCGGGACATTGGACGACGGCTGGCCCGCTCAGTTCAAGACGGCAGTGCAGGCACTTTCAGCCACCAGAGCCTGATGGGCAGGATGCTGGATGATCTGGGCGGCGAAACCAGCCTGCAAGGCCCCCTGAGAGATCTGGCCATGCGGCCCCTGTTCCTCAAGAGCCTGCAGCAAGAGCGTGTTGCCCTGCGGCAGAGCGCCGCCGTCAGTCTCAGCCGCGAACTCGAAGACACCTATGCCCCAAAGATCCTCGGGGAACTCCTGGATCTGCTGGAAGCCGCCCTCGGTGTAACTCTCCCGCGGCAAGAGGCGCCGAGGGTGGAGACGGGGCCGGTGGCAGCCCCAAGTAAACCGGCAACCGGGGCGAAAGTAACCCAGGCGCCCCGCAGAATGCCCCTCGCAGCCAGGGTGGTCACCACAGCCGTGGCCCTAGGACCAGGGCTAGCGCTGGCGGCTTCTATCGCCCTGGTGATCGCTTGGCTGGGGGGGGAGCTGGAGCGCCTCTGGCTCGATCGCTTAACCGCAGCACCTGTTCTGGTGGCCGTACTGCTAGGGGTGCAAGCCCTCAGCGCGGGCCCCCTGAAGCGCTGGCAGCGGGAGGCGCCCCTCAAGCTGGAGCAAGCCGGCGATCCCCACCAGCTGCACCGCTGGATCAGCTCCCCCTGGATCCACCATCGCCATGGGGAGTCCCTGCTCAATGGGCTCATGCTTTTGGTGATCCTGGGCACCTCGCCCCTGCCCCTCGGCCAACTCCTGTTGCGCTACTGCCTCACCTCCCTGGCCACCACTGCTCTCGGCGTGTCCTTTGCCTATCGGCGCCTGACAACGGGTCTGTGGGATGGAGCCACCGGCGCCGTGGCGGCGTTGATCGCCCTGGCGGCAGGGCTGAGCCTGCTCCAATGGCGGCCCATGAGCTTTTTCCTGGGGCCGCTGGAGCTGCCGGCCTGGGTGCTGTTCCTCATCTACGGAACCCTCCAGCTCGGCTGGGTGCTCCCCCGGCTCGATGAGAAAGACCTTTCAAACCCGCCGCAACGCCTTCTGCGCTCCGCTTGGTGGTGGGGCACCATGCTGGGCCTGGGCTGGGCCCTGCTGACCCAGATCGGCGCCTGGCTCGGTCCCCTGCTTACACCCGGCTCATGAATTGCCCCCACAACTGGGCCGCCAGGGAACCGGCCGAGGCTTCAGCGGGGCGGTTGTCGTCATTGCCCAGCCAGATGCCCGTAAGGATCCCCTTACTGGGGGAATAGCCAATGAACCAGGCGTCACGCCCCTCATTCGTGGTGCCCGTCTTGCCGCGGGCATCCTTCACCACCGCGGCATTGCGGCCCGTTCCCACCTCCACGGCAAGCCGCAGCATGGTGTCCATCTGGTCAGCGATCTCAGGGGCCAGGAGCTGCTCGGGCTTCTCGCCGAGGGGCTGGAAGAGGCCATGGGGCGGACAGGTGGCCAATTGCTCTTCCGAGCCGCAGATGCCCAAGTCGTAGATGCGCTCCACACCATGCATCGCCACACTGCGCCCCCCGTTGGCGACCACAGCGAAGGCGCGAGCCATCTCATAGAGCAGCACCTCGTTTCCCCCGAGCACCATGCTGGGATCGGGCTGCAATCCCGGTGAAGAGATCCCCAGGCGGCGCGCCATGGCCATCACCTCCTTGAAACCCACCCGCTCGGCGAGATGCAGCGCCACAGGATTTTCCGAGTAGGCCAACCCCTGATCCATCGGCATGCGGCCATCGGCACCGACAGGGCTATGGATACAACCTTCCTGCAGCTGGAAGATCGGGGCACAGGAGATCCGATCAGCGGGCTTAACCCCCGCCTCCAGGGCGGCCAGGAAGGTGAACAGCTTGAACGTGGAGCCAGGTTGGCGCAACGCCTGCACGCGATCGAAGCGGTAATCTCCCCCCCCCACATAGGCAAGAATGCGGCCCGTGGTCACATCCAGGCTGATCAGGGCGGCCTGGGTCACCCCCAGCGGTTTGGCCTTCTCATCGAGGAAAGTGCGCAGCTCCTTCTGGGCCAGCTCCTGCAGGGCAGGATCGATCGTGGCCACCACGTGGTAATTGCCACCCTCCTTCAACGGATCAACATTGAGCGAGAAGCGCGAACCCTCCAGCTCCCACATGGCGTAATCGCTGAAAAAGGGATAGCTGCGCCAGCGCGACTGGCGGCAGACGCTGGGGTCGAAGATCAGGGGCCTGCGGATCGCATCCCGGTATTGCTCCTGGGTGAGATACCCCTCGGCCAGCATGCGGCCCAGCACCTGATCCCGGCGCAGCTTCGGCGTCCAGATCTGCTCATCAGGAAGGGGCGGCTCGGGGCGCCCCGTGGCGCGCTCCCGCTGCAGGCGCTCCGCTCTCAGCTGGCCAGGGGTGGGCGCGCAGATGTTGTATCCGTTGGGGCTGGGCAACAGGCCCACCAGATAGGCCGCCTCGCTGGCATCGAGCTGGCGCACGGATTTGCGGAAGTAGAGCTGGGCACCCTCCTCAAATCCCTCAGCGCCCAGGCCCAGATAGGCGCGATCGAGGTACATCCGCAGGATTCGATTTTTGCTGAAGCGCGTTTCCAGCTGCCAGGCCACCGGCAGCTCGCGGATCTTGCGGGCGGTGAGGCCGAAGCGGGGATAGCGCACCTCAGCCGGAGCGCCGGGCTCCGCCGCAGGCACCTTCTGCTGTTCCGGGATGCGCACCCAGGGCCAGAACGAAGCGGGGTTGCCCTGCTTCACCCATGGGTAGTAGAGCCGCGCCACCTGCTGGGTGAGGCCACTTCCCCCGCCGGTGCGCTGCACCAGGGAACGCAAGGTGCCGCCGATATCAAGGCCGCTGTTCCAGCCGAAGCGGGAATCCTCTGAGGCCAGCAGGGCCTGACGCAACACCAGGGGGTAATCCTCCAGGCTCGCCATCGCCGTGGGCGCCCCCTCACGGGAATCGATGCGGCGGCCGTCTGCAGCCACGATCTTCACCGGCCCACCGATGAAATCCACGCGGGAGCCGCCGGAAATGGTGCTCAGCAGCAACAAGGCGCCAATCACCACCCCGGAGCCGCCCAACGCCATCACCCCCACCCCATGCACCAGCTGTTCCCAGGCGCTGCGGGGATGGAGATAGCGCAGGGTGGGAGCCTCCCGCAGGGGAGACCCCAGCTGCACCGCATCGCCGTGCCGCAGGGCAATCGCCCGAATCCGGCGATCGTGCCAATACAGACCGTTGGCGGAATGGAAATCCTCGAGCACCCAGTCCCGGTCTTGGGGGCGGTCTTTCTCCACGAAGGCATGCACCCGGCTGACACCACCGGCCTCCAGCGCCAGCTCGCAGCCGGGATCGCGGCCGATGCGCAGCCGCTCGTGGCCGAGCACCTGCTCGCCTACGAGGCGCTCGCCCTGCCACAGCTGCAGACGGGCCTGGCTGAAAGACGCCTGGGCCCAAAGCTCCTGAAGCTCAGCTAAGCGCGCTGTGGGGGCTGCATCGCCCATCCCCATCCTCTCTCTCCGGATCCGTGCGCCGTTGCCATAGGCTAAGGCCTGCCATTCGATCCCCCCGAGGTGAACCAACGCCGGGATCCCTGGGCTCCTTTTCGCCTCTGGGTGGCACTCACGATCGCCCTCTTCGCCCTGCGATCGGTATCCCTGGGAACGCCCTTGATCTGGCTAGGGGAGATTCCTGGTTGGGTGTTGCTGCTGATGGTGATGGTGGCGCTCGCGCTGGCCGCCATCGCCATGCTCTTCCCGGGCCGGGTGGTGCCCTGGCGGGACGGGGAACCAGGGTTTTGGGCCGACATCACCGACGACTGGCGCCACTGGCGGAAACGCGTCGGGCGAAGACGACGTCGCTGTGCGGATCGATGAGCCAGGACGCCCATCTGGTGCTGCGCGATGACCCCAGCAAGGTGTCAACCCTCCATCCTTCCACCCCCACCACCATCGGCCGGGCCGATGGCAACCGTCTTCGGCTGGTGTCTCTGGGGGGGGTGGCCGACCACCATGCGGTGGTGCGGTTCTCCCCCAGCCAGGGCTGGCTGGTGTGCAACTGGCAGAGCAACGACGGCACCTTCTTGGAGGGGGAGCGCATCCGCCACTGCCGGCAGCTCAGCGATGGCAACGAGATTCAGCTCGGCCAGCAGGGCCCCGTGCTCGTGTTCCGGCTCGGAGGCCCATCCCCTGCAGCGGCTCCGGCCCGGGCCCCGGCCAACGCCACCCCCCTGACCCTCGGTGGAAAAACCGTTCCTCTGGACACCATTCGCTCTGTGCATCTGCGCAGCCGCTCCACCTATCCGCACAGCTTCAGCTGGTGGGTGTTGGTGTGCCTGGGGGGGATGGTGCTCCTGCCCTGGCCCTGGTTGTTCTGGAGCGTGCAGGTGGCGGCCCTGGCGGCCTGGATCGTGTTCGGGGCGCGCAAAGACCACGAGCTCGTTCTCACACTGCACGATGGAGTGGCGCATCGGCATCACTTCGCCAACCGGCTCACAGCCCTGAGCCATCGAGACGGAATCCGCAAGGCCATTGGCCAAACCCCTTGACGATGGTTTCGATGTTTCCCGAGGGATCCACCCTCCGCTTCTCCAGCTCCGCAACGCCAGTTCAGGTGATCCGTACGCTCGGAGGGGGCGGCCAAGGACAGGTGTTCGAGGTGGATTTCGCAGGCGAGGCCATGGCGATGAAGTGGTATTTCCCGAGCTGTCTGCAGCGAGATCCCCAACTTCGAGATCGCCTTGCCGCCTGCATCAGCGCCACAGCGCCCAATGCCAG
Organism: Cyanobacteriota bacterium; assembly: GCA_035284785.1. Taxonomy (GTDB): domain Bacteria; phylum Cyanobacteriota; class Cyanobacteriia; order PCC-6307; family Cyanobiaceae; genus Cyanobium. Next base: position 8,994 of record JAYKHK010000050.1, read on the forward strand.
TTTCCTCTGGCCCATCTTGGTGCTCGATCCCGATGAGAACAGTCGACGAACGCTGAACATTCCAGCAGGGAGCTTCGGGTATGTGATGAAACTGCGGCCGCCGCAGTTTCAACCCGCGGTGGCCCATACCGCTGGGCGGCTGGCGATCAGCCTGCAGCAGATCCTCCGGGCATGCTTTCACCTGGTGGAAGCCTTCCATGCTCTGCACAGCAAAGGCCTCTGCTACAAGGACATCTCCCTGGGCAATCTGTTTCTAGATCCAGCCAGCGGAGCCATCCTGATCTGCGACAACGACAATATTGACGTGAACGGCAGTGAACTCGGTGGCGTGCGCGGCACCGCGGGCTTCATGGCTCCGGAAGTGTTGCTGGGCTTGAGATGTCCGGATAGCAACAGCGATCTTTTTTCGCTGGCTGTCCTGCTATTTCGCCTGCTCACCCGCCACGATCCCTTCCTGGGTCGATTGGAACTGCAGATCCGCTGTTTCGATGAGCCCGCCCGCCGCCGCCTCTACGGCGAAGAGGCCGTGTTTATCTTCTCCAAAGACGACGATCGCAATCGCCCCGATCCCACGGTGCACCCTGCGCCACTGCTCACCTGGCCGATCTACCCGCCCCAGATGCAGGCGTTGTTTCAGCAGAGCCTGGCCGCAGGCGCCCGCGACCCCAGCCGGCGGGCCTACACGGGCCAATGGCTGCAGGCCCTCTCCCGTTGCTTGGATCAGCGGGCCCTCTGCCCCCACTGCGGCCAAGAGGTGTTTCCCATGCCCGGCGCGGGGGCCAGCTGCTGGGCCTGCGGCGGGGATCTGCCCGTCTTTGCCCGCTTCCTCACCCCGGCCGGCCCCGTCCTGGCCCAGCCCGGAAATGAGCTCCATGCCCATCACTTTGATCAGCTGGCCGGGGAGCGGCTGGATCAGCCCCTGGGCCGGATCGAATCCCACCCTCACCTTCCCGGCGTGCTGGGCCTCATGAACCTCTCCACCCAGCCCTGGCAAGGCCAACTCAGCAGCGGTGAACGGCTGCCCATCGCCCCTGGCAAGAGCTGTAATCTGGCCTCCCTGACCCGCCTCGACACCGATCGCGGCACCCTTGCCTTGGTGAGATAGAGCCCGAGATGTTCCCCGACGTCCAACTCAGCCGGCGCCCACTGCACTTCATCTACCTGTGTGATTGCTCGGGATCCATGCGGGCCAGCAGCAAGATGCAGGCCCTGAACCAGGCCATCCGCCAGTCACTGCCCGAGATGGTGCAGGTGAGCCAGCAAAACCCGGAAGCCCAGATTCTGGTGCGGGTGCTGAGCTTTGCCGATCAGGCGGTTTGGCATCTCGGTACCCCCACGCCGGTGGATCAGGTGCTGCAGCAATGGAGGGATCTGGAGGCCGGCGGTCTGACCGCCATGGGGGAAGCCATGAAGCAGCTAGCCGCCGTGTTGCGCACTCCCCCCATGGATCAGCGGGCCTTGCCACCGGTGCTGGTGTTGATCTCGGATGGGGCCCCCACCGATGATTTCCTCGACGGCCTTCGCACCCTCATGGCGGAACCCTGGGCCGCCAAGGCGGTGCGGCTCGCCATCGCCATCGGACACGACGCGGATCTAGAGGTGCTGCAGCAGTTCATCGGCACCGACATCGGGCGCAACGCAAAGCGCCCCCTGCAGGCCAACGACAGCAACACCCTGGCCCGCTATATCCAGTGGGCCTCCACGGCCGTGGTGGGAGCCGCCAGTCAGCCCCGCAGTCAGCCTGGGGGCATGGCCACCGCAAACGTGTTGCTCCCCGACCTGCCGCCCACCATCCTCGATCCCAAGGATGTGTGGTGAATTGAGCTGGCTCCCGCCCCGCTGCGAGAGCCGCGTCGGCGCGGCCCATCGGCGCCGAGGCACACCCTGCCAAGACGCCAGTGGGCTGTGGTGTTTTTCCGATGCCGACGGGCAACCGCTGCAGGCCCTGGTGGTGTCGGATGGGCACGGCAGCGCCCGATACGACCGCAGCGCGGTGGGCAGCAAGCTGGCCTGCGAGGTGGCCCTCAAAGAGATCGAGAGCCGCCTCGCCAGGAGCCCCATCGGTGGCCCCTCTGATCTGGAGCCATGGCGGGAGTGGCTCGCCCACGGGTTGCCCGATGCCGTTCTGCAGGGGTGGCGCAGGGAGGTGCTCCACCATGGCCAGGTCCATCCAAGAGCGGATGGAGAGCCACCCTCCACCCTGCCCTATGGCGCCACGCTGGGCGTGCTGCTGCTGACGCCCCATTGGTGGGGCTTCACCGGCCTTGGAGACTGGGATCTGGTGCGAATCGGCAGCGCTGGAGCCAGGGAGCTGCTGAGCGAAGAACCCGCAAGCCCTGGCGGCGGGGAAGCCACCTTCAGTTTGTGCATGCAGGGAGCCGAGCACCATTGGTCGTCGCGCAGCGGCTTGGTGCCGATCGAGGCAGGCCAGGAGCCCTTCACCCTGCTGCTGAGCACCGACGGAATCCGAAAGTCGTGCGGCAGCGACGCCGACTTCCTGAATCTGGCCCGCCACCTGGGGGCGCTACCAGCCTGCGACGATCAGGACCCTCCCTCCCCCCTGGCGAAGGCCCTGGATCACATCAGCAACCAGGGAAGCGGAGATGACGTCAGCGTCGCGATCGCCCGCTGGGGCCAGCCCAAGGACCCACCTCTGCAGCAGGAGCGCTGGCCCTCCAACGAGCCGCTGATCGTGCAGCCCCTCTCAGATCGAGACAGCTTTTAGCGTGGCACCATCAAATACTGACCATTTCCGTTGTATTCACCATCGCAGGTTGCGAAGATAGTGCCCAATAAGAGCAAGTAGAATCGCCATATTCTTCTGAATCGGGAATAGGGCATGCCATAATCCAACCCCTTGACATCCTCCTGGGAGGCATCAAATCGATCCAGCCAGGACGTCAGTGTTTGATGGTAATTCATGCCGTTGATATACCAACGCTTAACCGTTTTTAGATGCCGTGAGTGGCTGGGGAGTGCATCATGATTCCAATACCTTCCGTGCGGGAAGATATATTTGTGTGTGAAGCCAGATGACATATTATTCGGGATTCGCACCGTAATGATATGAATGAGAACCTTGCCGCCAGGATGAAGCATGGTGGAAAACTTCTCCAAGATCTGAGTGAGGTTTCCCACATGACAAAACACACCAATGGAAATAATCTTGTTGAATTTCTCATCGAACTCCACTTCATTCATGTCCCCCTCAATCAAAGTAAAGCGGCCTGAACTCAAGTGGCTTGTGGGGTCTTCCATCTTCTTGCGCATGTATCCACATTGTTGATGGCTGAGATTCAATCCAGTAATTCGTACATTGGGGAATTTAGAAAGAATATAATTCGGCACACACCCCCAACCACAACCGAAATCAAGGATGTTATCCCCATCCTCTATTTCGGCTCGTTCAATAAATTGATCGATCATATGGACCTGAGATTCGCGCAGGTCGGTTGCACCGTGCTCCCAGAAGCCCATGCTGTATTTGGGATAGATATCAGGCCAATCTCCCATCATGCGATTAAGCATCTCTTGCGGCATATCATATTGAATCTTCATTAGTTTCCGGGAGGAATCGGCAACCTTATTTGATTCTTTCAACACCCAATCATACGGCGCCAGCAGCCCTGGATATTGCTTGAATAGAAGAGGCATCGAACCATGAAGGATGGCCCTATAGAGATCATCAGGGATTTCCAGTCCATTGATATAGGCCTCAGCCATGGCCATCTGAATGGTGTTCAAGCCAGAAGCGGCCAGGCGGGTGAGTTTGTAGCGAAAAGCACTTATACTGTCCTCCTGCAGATCACTGGGGGAGAAAAGGCTCAGATCCGAGTCAGGGAAGCTGAGTGCTTGGGTCATGAGAAAACTGGCATTACCATCAGTGGTAGCAAGGATGAAGAGGACGACTGACACAGCTCGTGACAACTTCAAAAACCTTCGTATTTCTTGGGGCTGTGTAATCCCGTAACAGCCTCCCCATAACTCCCCAGGCGACTGGGCAGGGGCCAGCGATGTGCACGCAGCAATGCATTGATGCGCGCACTCGCTTCCGGCAACCTGGTGCTGGGCACTGCCGGAAAGGCATGGTGGGCACTGTGATGGGGCAGTCCGCCCATCCATGCATTGAGCCAGGGGCCACTGGCCACATCACGACTCGTGGCCAGTTGTCTGAGCCGCTGGGAAAGGAGGGAAGATCCAGCAACCTCGTGCGCCTTCTCCCACAGGCCATGGTGTTCCACCAGGCCGCGGTATTGCACAACAACGCCGATCACCCGCTCGAAGACGATCCAGAAGAGCAGATAGCGCAGAACGACTCCTTGGCTGATCGCCAGCGCGAGCATGCCCCCGTGGAAGAGGATCACGCCAACCCCATCCAATCGTTGGGCCGCCTTCAGCCGTGGATCGATGCTGCGCAGCTGCCAACCTTTTCGGGCGGTGTCGAGGATCAGGCCGATCCCGCCAAGAAGCAGACAGCGCACGGCAAAGGGATGGTGGTGCAGCCAGCGTCCGACTGGGCTGGCGGAAAGGGCATCCTGGGGGAGAGCCTGGGTGCGCTCTGGATCCCTGGCATCCAGGCCATTCCAGCGGTGATGGAGGCGGTGGAGCCGGGCATAGGTGGCAAAGGGCCAGGCCATGGGCCAGCTGAGCAAGCATCCCAGGCCAAACTCGAACGACGGCACACCAAAGAGGGTGCCATGCACCATCTCGTGGGTGGCGATCAAGAGCAGGGCATAGGCCAGCCCAGCGCTGATCAAGGCGATCAGCCCCCAGCCACTTGCAGGGAGGATCCAATAGAGGAACGCTCCAGCGGCGAGAACCACCGAGAGGATGATCACTCGACCCCCCGTGGCCAGCCGTTCCCCTGACGTGGGCGGACCCTGAAGATCGGCAACGGCCCGCACCATCAAGCCATCGAGCCTTTGCATGTTATGGGCCCAAGACGGGAGGGGCATGCCAGAGGCTGGCGAGCGGCAGGGCCCAGATCGGGCGGCCGGCAGCGGAACCCATGGGAAGGGCCTGGATGCCGTCGTAGAGGATTACGCCACCGAGGAAGCGATCACCGGCTTGGCTGGCGAAGCGATGCAGGCCGGCGCTGTGGCCACTGTGCAGGCTTGCGGAGGCCTTCACTTCCACGCCAACAAGCTCACCGAGGCCATTGGCGATCACCACATCCACCTCAAGTTGGTCTTTGTCGCGATACATCATCAAATCGTAGGTGTCGTCACTCCAGCTGGCCAGCCGCAACAACTCGGCATAGACAAAGCACTCAAGAGCAGGGCCAAAGGCTGTGCGATTGCTGGTCAGTGTTGCCAGCCTTAGCCCCAGAAGAGCGCTCAACAAACCGGAATCCAGAAACTGGAGTTTGGGTGTCTTCACCACCCGCGCTAGCCCATTGGCCGACCAGGCAGGCACGCGCTTGATCAGAAACAGCTGCTCCAGCACTGTGATGTAACGGTTCACGGTCTTGCCATCGAGGCCAAGGCGAGCACCCAGCTGGGTGTAATTGCAGAGCTGGCCGCACACCTGGGCCAGAGCCGTGAGCAGCTGGGGGAGATTCCTGAGCTTGTCCACGGCGGCGATGTCGCGCACGTCGCGCTGAAGGATGGCGTTGAGGTAGCTGCGCGCCCAGGCCTGCCGGCGGCCTTCCGTGCTGCGCCGCAGTGCCTCCGGATAGCCGCCGGCCAGCACCCGCCGCTCAAGGGCGTCACCCACATCGCGTGCGGCCTGAGCCGGGGAAGGCGCGGGCGGAGGACGATCGGCTGCAAGGGATGCGAACAGGGCCGCCAGCCAATCACAAGGGTTGCCGGCCAGCTCAGACGCGGCGAGCGGCAGCAGAGAGAGCACCTCCAGGCGCCCGGCGAGCGAGTCGGCCACCCTGGGCAGGGCCATCACATCGGCGGAGCCCGTGAGCAGGAAGCGGCCGGGCTGCCGCTGGTCGTCCACCGCCAGCTTGATCGCCAGCAGCAGCTCAGGAACGCGCTGCACCTCATCGATCACGGCCCCCTCGAGGCGGCGGATGAAGCCCTGGGGATCGTCGCGGGCGGCGACGAGTGTGGTGGCGTCGTCGAGGGTGATGTAGGGGCGCTGGTCGGTGGCGAACTGGCGCACCAGGGTGGTTTTGCCGCACTGGCGCGGTCCGTTGAGCAGAACCACGGGGGTGTCGGCCAGGGCCTCCTGCAGCCTCCGGGCGATGCCACGGGGCCAAACCGATTCCGAGACCATGGATCCGCGGCGGCCAATCCGGAGTCTAGCAGCGTCCGATACGGAAGCTAGGAGCGGCTAATCCGGAATTTTGCGGCGGCTAACTCGGATTCTGAGGGCGGCCAGAGCGGAATGGCGCCGTCCACGGCACCTCCCTGGGTGCCCTGTGCTTAGGCTGACTCCACCTTGTCGAGCCTCACAGTTACTCAGGCCGCTTCTTCCAGCTCCTGCGCGAGCTCCTATCCGAGCAAAGCTGAGTTGCTCGCCTGCTTACCGCCCGAGCTGCTTGAGCTCAACCCCCGCAAAGCCTGGCGCAGTCTTGGAAGCTCTCTCGTTCTCTCACTGCTGGCCTACGGACTGGGAACCCAGATCCCGCTTGTTCCTGGCGCAGCTCCCCTCTGGCTGATCTATGGAGTGGTCACCGGCACCGTGGCTGGTGGCTGCTGGGTGATCGCCCATGAGTGCGGCCACCACGCCTTCCATAGAGGGCGAAACCCATGTGCCACTGAGGGCGGATTCAGCCAACGGCCGACTGGTGCTGGCGGTGAATTGTCGGCTGGGCCCCACCCTGTTCGGATGCCTCTCGCTGGTGAACCATCTGCTGCTGGGCTGGCCGCTCTATCTGCTTTTCGGTGTGACAAGCGGCCCTGACTACGGCTCGCCCACCTCCCACTTCTGGCTCGGCAAGCCATTTCGCAACGGTTGTCGGCTGCTGTTTCCCGATTCCTTCCGCACCATGATGCGGCTCTCCAATCTGGGCGTAATGGCGATGCTGCTGATCCTGGGGCTGGCAGCCATGGCGTGGTCGCCGGTACAGGTGCTGTGCGTGTATGGCTTGCCCTATCTGGTGATCAACGCCTGGCTGGTGGGGTACACCTAGCTGCAACACACCGATCTTGATATTCCCCACTTCACCAGGGGCGATTGGACCTGGGCGAAAGGTGCCCTGCAGACAGTGGATCGTCCCTACGGACCACTGCTCAACTTCCTTCACCACGGCATTGGGTCCACCCATGTGTGCCACCACGTGAACCCTAGGATTCCCCATTACAACGCCTGGAACGGTACGGCCTTGATGCGGCAACGGTTCCCGCTTTTGGTGCGGTACGACCCCACCCCTATTCCTCAGGCCCTGTGGCGGATCGCCAGTCGCTGTGCGGTGGTGCGCCAAACCAGCCAGAACAGAGGATTTTTCTATCAACTCCAGGAGCTGCGTGACTAAGAGACAATTGATCCTGCTGGCGGGCGATTGGATGCATAGCTTTTCGCATCAGCTGATGCTTAAATTGATGCATGCCATGGGCTGAAGCATGCGCACCACCGTGACGCTCGATGATGACCTGCTGGCGAAGGCCGAGCAGTTGTGCGGCCCACTGGAGCGCAGCGCCCTGATGAAGGAAGCGCTGAGGGCCTTGGTGGAGCGGGAGAGCGCCCGGCGGCTCGCGGCACTGGGTGGCAGCGAACCTGCGCTGGAGCCGATCCCCCGCCGGCGGACTGCCGCTTGATCCTGGTGGACACCTCCGTGTGGGTGGACCATCTGCGGGATGGGCTGCCTGCACTGGCCGCGCTGCTGGAGGAGGGGCAGGTGTTGATCCATCCCTGGGTGATTGGGGAGCTGGCCTGCGGCCATCTGAAACGCCGCCGCGAAGTGTTGGAGCTCCTGCAGGGGCTGCCGGGGGCGATGGTGGCCAGCGATGGAGAAGTGCTCCTGTTGATTGAGCGCGCGTCGCTGATGGGCCGGGGCCTGGGTTATGTGGATATCCACCTGCTGGCCTCTGCCCGGTTGAGCCACTGCCGGCTGTGGACAAAAGACCGGCGCCTGGCTGGTGTGACTGAGGAACAAGGGCTGGCCATGGGGCAGCCGGAGTAGGCCTGCCTGGCGTCGTGGAGCTGGTGGGCCATGTGTTGGACCGGCTGGATCCCGACCGGGAGTTGCAACGGGCCCGCGAGCTGTTTGCCGTTCCCGCCATGGGTGTGCCGAGCGAGGAGCAACGGGAGGAAGCCCGCCGGCAGCTGCTCGATGAGGCGGCCCAGCCCATTGCAACGAACCCACGGTTGTGCGAACGGATCAACAACTTGCAAGAATCAATCGAGAGCTAGTCAGAAAAGAATCCAGGCCTGAGAGACAACCGAATGCGCTCTCACCCGAAGCAGGCCAAACACTTTTACCCGAAGGCTGGGCATTATGCACGCTTGCTGACATTGGGCGCTGGTCAAGTGGCGGCACACCATCTCGCAGAAATCCAGCTTTCTTTGGAGGGAGCATACCCTGGATAAAAACGGGCGAATTGAATGATTCCGTCGTGTCAAGGTCAGAGGGAACCATTACCCCAGAGGGACGCAGCAATAGTTCTGCGATACTGTTCCCGCCGAGTACACTCTTGGTTGCCATGTATGGAGCCACCATTGGGATGACGGGAGTTCTGGGAATTCACGCTTCGACGAAACAGGCCTGCGCCGCATTACTTCCAACAGATTCCATCATTGAGTCTATTAGATATCTGCAACTCTACTTGCAAAGCCAGCGACGAGAGCTACGCGATGCCAGCATGGGTGGAGCTCAGCCAAATATCAGCCAGGGGCATTCTCAAGGATTGGGTATTACGATTGGAGCCGACCGAGGCGATGTCCTGGGAGCCCACCGGTGTTGAGGTGATCGAATGACACCGCCAAAACGTCTGGCCTCCTGGCTGCCGGACCGCGGTGAGGTGATCTGGATCAACCACAACCCTCAGGCCGGACGCGAGATGAAAAATCACGATCCCCTTGGTGCTCTCGCCAGCCCCATCCCAGATCGGCCTGACGCCCACAGCTACGTGCTCTGCCATCAACTCAAGTCGTTCGACTGGAAAGCCCGTGGTGCCCGGCCCCATCCGATGGGCCTCCTCAGCGACACGCAGCTCGAGCC
>JAYKHK010000051.1:0-15609 GCA_035284785.1 Cyanobacteriota bacterium
TCAAGGCGATGGAAGCCTGGCTGGCCAATCCTGTGCTGCTGGAAGCCGATGGGGACGCGGAGTATGCCGCCGTGATCGAGATCGATCTGGATGCGATCAGCGAGCCGATCCTGGCCTGCCCCAACGATCCAGACAACGTCAAAACCCTCAGCGAGGTGGCCGGCGATCGCATCGATGAGGTGTTCATCGGCTCCTGCATGACCAACATCGGCCACTACCGGGCCGCCGCCAACGTGCTCAAGGGCCAAGGGCCCAACGCCGCACGCCTCTGGGTGTGCCCCCCCACCCGCATGGACGAGGAGAAGCTCAAGGAAGAGGGGTATTACGCCATCTTCGAAGCGGCGGGCTCCCGCATGGAGATGCCTGGCTGCTCCCTGTGCATGGGCAACCAAGCGCGGGTGGAGGACAACACCACCGTGTTTTCCACCAGCACCCGCAACTTCAACAACCGCCTGGGCAACGGAGCCCAGGTGTATCTAGGCAGCGCGGAGTTGGCCGCCGTGTGCGCCCAGCTGGGCCGGATCCCAAGCAAGGAGGAGTATTTGGCGATCGCTGCCGAGAAGATTGACCCCCACGGCGCTGAGCTTTACCGCTATCTGAACTTTGATCAGATCGCGGGCTTTGAGGACAGTGGCCGGGTGGTGAGCGCCGAAGAGGAGGCCAAGGTGCTGGCTGAGGTGTGAGCACCATCAGAATTTCATCAGATCCCTGAAGAACTTCCAAAGCGGCAGAGGCCTCCGTCTCGATCTATCTACGGTCAAGACGTTCCCGTTCTTTCTCTCTCCCCGCATGACCTCCACCCTCCAGCGCTGGCTTGCGCCGCTTCGCCGCCTTGTGGTTCTCGGTGTGGCTGTGGTCCTGGCCTTCAATCTCGCCGCCTGCTCTGGCATCACCACCAGCGATGCCACCAACGCGGCCCGCACAGCCGTGAACGTCGCCAAGACGGCTGCCGATCTCACAGGCAACGAACAGCTGAAAAACGTCCTCACCCCAGTGGTGAACCTGCTCAACACCACCCAGAAGCAGGTGGTGGCGGACAACATCCCAGCCGCAACGAGCACGATGAGCAAGTTCAAGGGCCTCTGGGAGACCGCCGCCCCCGTTGTGAAACTGGCTGCCGGCAACAACTACGGCGTGATCGACAAGGGCGTGAAGCTCGTGTTGAACACCTTCGGCGGTGACACAGCTCCCACCAAGGACAATGCCCTGACAGCCCTCAAAGGCCTGGTCGGCCCCCTCACCGCTCTTCTCAGCTGAGCTTAGCTCCAGTCCATGGAGGGGCCGCGAGGTGGCCCCTCCAACGGTGCGAGGCACCGTTTTTTGTTGTTACGCCAAGACGAAGGCGTCAAGAAAGAAATTGTAGCGATGCTTACAAAAATCTTTAGAAACGTGCTTCACCGCTGAAAGCCCGTACCCTTCAAGGGTTCAATCGTTTTGATGATCACTATGGCGCGTTCCCTCCTCGTGGGTGGTCGCCTCCTCTCCGCTGGTCTGGCCTTGGCTGTCGCTGGCAGCCTGAGCCTCACCGGTTGCTCCACCTCCACCAAGGAAGCCGCCCAACAGACTGGTGAAGCGGTCGGCCAGGCCGCCAAAGAGGGTGCCGGAGCCGTGGGCAATGCGGCCAAGGAAGGCGCCGGAGCGATGGGTGACGCCGCCAAAACCGCTGCCAACGCCACCGGTCAAGCCGCTCTCCTCCCAGCTGTCACCCCCGTGATTGATCTGCTGAAGAAGAGTGAGGGTGAAGTGAAGGCCGGCAATGTGGCTGCGGCCATAGCAAGCATGGGCGGCTTCAAGGCTCTCTGGGCCACCGCAGCGCCGGTGATCCAGCCCCTCGCCGGAGACAAGTGGCCCGCGATCAACGCCGCCGCCACCCTCGCGCTGAACACCTTCGCGCCTGGGGCGACCCCCGCCGCCGACAAGGCCGGCTCCGCCATCACCGGTTTGCTGGGCCCCCTCAGCGCACTGCTCGCCAAATAACTCTGGGGCTCAGGCCCTCCCAGCTCACCAGACCGGTCTCCCCAAAGGAGAGACTGGTCTGGCCTTTTTTCGTTTGGGGTCCATCCTCCCTGGATCAGGAAACCCTGCTGTTTCAACCCGCCACGCCCCAGCCCGATGCCCTCAAGGTTGTGCTGGCCTTTCCAAGCGCTTACACGGTGGGGATCACCAGCTTGGGGTACCAGGTGGTGTGGGCGACCTTGGCCCAGAGGCCGGATGTGGATGTGCGGCGGCTTTTCACCGACCGCAGCGACCCCCCCCATCGCAAATCACCAACACTTGATCTATTTGGCCTCTCCTTGAGCTGGGAGTTGGACGGCCCGGTGTTGCTGGATCTCCTCGAGCAGCAACGCATTCCTCTCTGGTCTGAGGAGCGAGGCGAGGAGGATCCGATTGTGTTCGGAGGCGGGCCAGTGCTGACGGCCAATCCCGAACCTTTGGCTCCCTTTTTCGACGTGGTGCTCCTCGGGGATGGGGAGCTGCTTCTGCCAGCCTTTTTGGATGCCATGCAGGGGTGTCGCGGCGCGCCAAGGCGAGAACGGTTGCGCCGATTGGCTGCCGTGCCCGGGGTGTACGTGCCCTCCTTCTATGCCCCCCGCTACAGCAGGGAAGGCACCCTGCTGGCCGTCGAGCCCACTGAGGCTGGCGCCCCCGCTTCGGTGGAGCGGCAAACCTGGCGAGGCAACACCCTGAGCCACTCCACCGTGATCACCCCGGAGGCAGCCTGGCCATCGATTCACATGGTGGAGGTGGTGCGCAGCTGTCCGGAGCTCTGCCGCTTCTGCCTGGCCAGCTACCTCACCCTGCCCTTCCGCACCGCCAGGCTGGAGGAGGGCTTGATCCCCGCGGTGGAAAAGGGCTTGGCGGTGACCCGGCGGCTGGGCCTGCTTGGCGCCTCCGTGACCCAACATCCCCAATTCGACGAGCTGCTGGTCTGGCTGGATCAGGAGCGCTTCGCTGATGTGCGCGTCAGCGTCAGTTCGGTGCGGGCCGCAACCGTCACCCCCCCATTGAGCCGCATCCTGGCCAGCCGCGGCAGCCGCTCCCTCACCATTGCCATCGAAAGCGGCAGCGATCGCCTGCGGGAGGTGGTGAACAAGAAGCTCGCCCGCGAGGAGATCTTCCAGGCCTCCCGCCACGCCAAAGACGGGGGCCTGAGCGGTTTGAAGCTTTACGGCATGGTGGGACTGCCCAGCGAGGAGGAGGAAGATGTGGAGGCCACAGCCGATCTGTTGCTCGCGCTCAAAAAGGCGACCCCGGGCCTGCGCCTCACCTTGGGGGTGAGCACTTTCGTGCCCAAGGCCCACACGCCCTTCCAGTGGGAAGGCCTGCGGCCGGAGGCCGACAAACGACTGCAACGGCTGGCCAGGCGCCTCAAGCCCAAGGGCATCGAGTTGCGGCCGGAAAGTTTTGGCTGGAGCGTGATTCAGGCGCTCCTCTCCCGCGGCGACCGGCGCCTGGCCCCCGTGCTCATGGCCGTGCGAGGACAGCAGGACAGCCTTGGAGCCTGGAAGCGGGCCTATCGGGCCGTGCTGTCCCAGGAGGTGGAGAGCGCTCCGATCCCCCTGCCCCCTCCCCCCCCCTGGGCTGAGCTGGTGCAGGCCTCCTGGTCTGCTGACCAGGTGTTGCCTTGGGAGCACCTGTCCAGCGGCCTGCCCAAGAGCACCCTCTGGCGTCATCACCAGGAGGCCCTAGGGAGCAAGGAAGCTGCGCAGGCCAGCGAGCAACACCCAACCGGCGACATTGATGCGGCTGTCGTACATGGGGATGTCAGAGGCGTGTAGAGCGATGAGCACCAATACCGAAGTCCACCAGGCCCGATCGAAGAGAGAGCTGCTGAGCATTCCGCGCTGAGCGCTGCGCAGGAGAAGCACAAGCACGAGTCCCACCACCAACAGGGCGACGGGCAATCCATGGCTGAAGGCCAGATCAATCGGCAGGTTGTGAGGATGGCCGTGCCAATGCCGCGTGAGCTTGGGGTAGATCAAGCTGAAGGCTGCGGCGCCCCAGCCCAGCCAGGGCCGTTCGGCAATCAGCCCCAGGGCCGTGCGCCACTGGGCCAAACGGGTGATCGCCAGCGGCCTGTGCCCGCTGTATTCCAAATCGCTCAGACGCCCCCAGATCGCTTCGGGCACCAGCTGGCGGGCCACATGCTGCAGCGCATCGGGCACCCCCGGCAGAGTGGCAGCCGTGACAATCGCCAGAGCCACCCCCAGCAAAGGAAGAAGCCAAATCCAGCTGGCCGTCCCGAGCACGAGGGGCAGGGCCAACACCAAGGCTCCCCAGGCATTGCGGGAATCGGTGAGGAGCACCGCTGTCACCACCGCCGAGGCCAGGGCCAGGGTGACAAGGCGCGCAGGGCGACGAAGGCCCGGTTGGGCCAAAGCCGCCAGCGTGAACGGCCAGGCCAGGGCCAACCAACTGCCAGCAATGTTGGCGTAGTCGAAGAGGCCCGCCAGCCGACCCTCCGGGTTGCCGCCCGCCTTGATGTGCCAAATGATCGCGCCGCCCAGGGCCTGCAGGGGCCCGCTCCAGCCCAGCCAGAGCTGGCCGAGACCGGTCACCACCACCGGCACCGTGCCTGCCACGAGCATGCAGCCCACGCGACGCCGGGCTGCGGCGGTCATCAAATAGGGCTGGAACCCCCAAAACGCCCAGAAAAAAGGCAACCAGTTCGCCAGACCCACCCAGGCCAGCCAGCCACTGGCGGCACCGATGGCGCCAACTCCCATCAGCAGAGCCGCCAGGAGCAGGGTCCAATTGGCTGGATCGGCGAGGGGCCGCTCCCGTCCGCGGCTGCCCAGGATCAGGGCCACCAGGAGAGCCAACCCACCCAAAAGGGCACTGCTGGCCAGCAGCAACAGACCCACCTGGAAACAGGCCCAGCCCGTGGCGCTGGCACCCGGGGGTCGATCCTGGGCCAGACGCTCCTGGACACCCCGAGGGATCAAACGAAGCGGCATCCCTGCCCCTGTGAAGCCCTCAATCAAACACAGCAGTGCGCCCGCCATAGACCATCACCTGCCGTCGGAGCACCAGCCGCAGCGCGCGAGCCATGGCCAGACGCTCGGCATCGCGGCCGATCCGCACAAGATCCTCCACCTCATCGCGGTGGCTCACCGGCATCGTCACCTGCTGGATGATCGGGCCCGCGTCCAGCTCCTCAGTGACGTAGTGCGCCGTGGCGCCAATCAGCTTCACTCCCCGCTCCCAGGCCCGGTGATAGGGCTGGGCCCCCTGAAAGGCCGGCAGAAACGAATGATGGATGTTGATCACTGCTTCAAAACGCTTCAAAAAGCCGGGGCTGAGCACCTGCATGTATTTCGCCAACACCACCAGGGCGATGCGATGTTCGGCGAGCAAGGCCAGCTGAGCCTCTTCGGCCTCCGCCCGGTTGGCGTTGGCGATGGGCAAAACGGCGAAATGGGCCCCGAAGTCTTCGGCGATCGGCCGCAGATCGGCATGGTTGCTGATCACCAGGGGCACGGTCATTGGCAGTTCGCCGGAGCGGGTGCGCCAGAGCAGATCGAGCAACACGTGGTCTTGGCGGCTCACAAAGATCGCCACCCGCGGGATCGCATCGGAGAAGTGCAGTTGGCCCTCCCCGCCCAGACGCCGTGCCAGAGCCTGCACTGCAGGGGCCATGGCCTCCCGCGGCAGGCCAAAGCCCTCCAATCCCCACTCAATGCGGCTCAAGAAGAGCCCCGCGCCCGCATCGGTGTGGTGGTCGGCATGGTGGATGTTGCCTCCGTTCATCGACACCCAGCCGGAGAGTTCGCTCACCAGACCGGGGCGATCGGGGCAGATCACCTGGAGGATGGCCGTGGGCGATCGCATGGACTGGGCGACACAACCCTCAACAACCTATCTGGTCTCAGCGCAGATGCAGCTTCAGGGTGTCGGCGGTGGCCCGGCGCACCCTGGCCCGAATGGTGGTCAAGCCCAGGCGCTCGTGGGCGGCCACCCTGTGGCAGCCGTTGAATCCCCAGAGCTGGCCCTCAAACTCGAGCACATCGATGGGCTCCTTCTGCCCCTCGCTGGCGATCGACTCCATCAACGCGCAAACCTTGGCTTCATCAAGGCTGCGCTGCAGCGGCCTGCGGATCGAGGCCAAAGGGAGGGTGGCCACACGCATTGGAAACACCTAACTCGTAGTCACTCCGTTTTAGCAGCTTTTGTTGGCGTCGGCCGTTTCGGCGCGATCCCCGCTGGGGCGGGGGCGCGGCTGTGGCTGTGGCTGTGGCAAGCGGTTACAGCCTTCCCCGGGCCGGCCTGACATCAGCGTGGGTCTCGGTACAGTCGCCACTGCCAGCATCCGTGCCGCCCATGGCCGTCGCCAGCCTCTCCCAGCTCCCCCTCACGGGCCTGCAGCGCTTTCTTCGCAGCCTGATGGCCCTAGCGATCGCGGTCGTGCTGAGTGTGTCGTTGGCAGCCTGCGATGGCGGGCGGAGCAAGGCGGCCGTGCTGAGCCCTGATGACATCGCCGCGATCACTCGCCAGGCCGAGGGTTTCCTGGCCGCCCGCGACCGGCTCCCCGACCTGGCCTCCCTGGTGAACAAGCGCGACTGGACCTTCACCCGCAACCTGATCCACGGACCGATGCAGGAGGTGGGGCGGCAAATGCTCTACATCAACAAGCGGCTGCTCCCCTCTGAGCAGGCGGAGGCCAACAAGCTCGCCAACAACCTCAAGGCGGCCCTGGCGGATCTCGATGAAGCCGCTCGCCTGCAAGATGGTGACGCCCTGCGCAAGGGGTACATCAAAGTGGCCAGCAGCTTCGGGCTCTATGCCCAGATCCTGCCCCAGCAAGTGCAGGAAGCCCTCAAGCAGGTGTGAATCAAGGAAAGCCTTCCCGCACCGTGATTGTGGTGGGGGCTGGGCTGGTTGGCTTGTCTTGTGCCTGGTGGCTGCAGCGGCGCGGCCATCAGGTGTTGCTCGTGGATTCCGCCGACGCAGAGGGGGGCAGTGTGGCTGCCCTTGGGGTCTTGATGGGCCATGTCTTCCACCGCACCAGCGGGCGGGCCTGGAGGCTCCGACAGCAAAGCCTCACTCTCTGGCAAGCGTGGCGCCAGGAGCTGGCCGGCCGAGGCCGGCCCATCGCCTGGCGGGAAGGGCTCCTGCTGCTGGCTGCCGATGGGGAGGAAGCACAACGGCTGCGTTTGCTGCAGGCCAAGCGCCACCAGCAGGGCATCGGCCTGGAGTGGTGGCTGCCTGAGCAGCTGGCCGCCCTCACACCCGCTCCGCCCGGTCCAGCCGCCGGTGCCCTGCACTCGCCAATGGATGGCCAGCTGGATCCACGCCAAGCGATGGACGCCCTCCACAGCGATGGCAGCGCCCGTGGCCTCACAACGCGCACGGAGCGGGTGGCCACCTTGGAGCGCCGCGTTGCCAGGGGCGGCGGGTGGAGGGTGGTGTTGGCTTCCGGCATGCGGCTGGAGGCTGAGTGGCTCGTGCTCTCGGCCGGGGTCAACAGCGAAACCCTGCTCAGTCCCCTGCAAGACCAGTGCGCTGGAGTCGAAAAGCGCCAGCTGGAGCCCGTGCTCGGGCAGGCCTTGGAGCTGGAGCTCACTCCGCCCGTGGCGGCAGGGGGCTGGAATTGGCCCGGGGCCTTGGTGTGGCGAGGCATGAATCTGGTGCCCCGACCCGACCTGCCCGGCGGCCGACGCTTCTGGCTCGGGGCCACCTTGGAGCAAGGCCGCCAAAGCGACCCTCAAGCCATGGCGGCCCTTCGCACCCTTGGCGGGAGCGCTCCAACATGGCTCGGAGAGGCCAGGGAGCTGAGGCGATGGCAGGGGCTGCGGGGGCGGCCCGTCGGCCGCCCCGCTCCCCTGCTGGAGCAGCTGGCTCCGGGGCTGCTCCTGGCCACTGGGCACTACCGCAATGGGGTGTTGCTCGCCCCTGCCACAGCCCAATGGGTGGCAGAGCAGGTGGAAGCGGGCCAGAACGGCTGAGCCCGACGGTCCGAATCCTGACGTCCCACAAAAAAGCCTCCCGTCCGATGGACGGGAGGCTTGCAAAAAGAGCTGGAGGCTGATGAAGCCCGGAGGAACTATTTGCTCTCCGTGAATTCCGCATCGATCACATCGTCGGCTGAGGAGCCACTGCTGGCACCATTGCCGCTGGATCCATTGCCACTGGGGGCGGCTTCTGAGGCACCGGCGTTTTGATACACAGCGGCGCCTGCCGAGTAGAGGGCTTGTTGAAGCTGCTCCAGCACGCTCTTGATGGTGGCGGTGTCATCGTTGGCGACGGCTTCCTTGAGCTGGGCACTGAACTGCTCCACCTTGGCCTTGTCCTCAGCGCCCACCTTGTCGCCCAGTTCGGAGAGCTGCTTCTCGGCCTGGTAGATCAGGGTTTCCGCCTGATTCTTCAGGTCGATCTTCTCGCGCTTCTCCTTGTCGGCCGCGGCATTCGACTCGGCATCCTTCACCATGCGCTCCACCTCGTTCTCACTGAGGGTGGAAGCGCCAGTGATGGAGATGCTTTGCTCCTTGCCGCTGCCTTTATCCTTGGCGGTGACGCTCAAGATGCCGTTGGCATCGATATCGAAGGTGACTTCGATCTGAGGAACCCCACGGGGAGCCGGGGGGATCCCATCGAGCCGGAAGGTGCCGAGCGATTTGTTATCGCTGGCCATTTCGCGCTCGCCCTGCAGCACGTGGATTTCCACGTTGGTTTGGCCATCCACCGCGGTGGAATACACCTCGGTTTTCTTGGTGGGAATGGTGGTGTTGCGGCTGATCATCTTGGTCATCACGCCACCGAGGGTCTCCACCCCAAGGGAGAGGGGGGTGACGTCCAGCAGCAGGATGTCCTTGACGTCACCAGCCAACACACCGCCCTGAATCGCGGCGCCCACCGCCACCACCTCATCGGGGTTCACGGTCTGGTTGGGGTCCTTGCCGGTGATGCGCTTCACCAGCTCCAGCACGGCGGGGATGCGGGTGGAACCGCCCACCATCACGATCTCGTCGAGCTCGGAGGAGGAGAGCTTGGCGTCCTTGAGGGCCTGCTCCACCGGCACCCGGCAGCGGTCGATCAGCTTGGAGGCCAGCTCCTCGAATTTCGCCCGGGTGAGGGTGAGGTCGAGGTGCTTGGGCCCTTCGGGAGTGGCGGTGATGAAGGGCAGGTTGATTTCGCTCTGGGTCGCGCTGGAGAGCTCAATCTTGGCCTTCTCCGCAGCCTCGGTGAGGCGCTGCAGGGCCCGCTTGTCGGCGCGCAGATCGATGCCTTCGTTGGCCTTGAAGGTGTCGGCCAGGTGATCCACGATCACCTTGTCGAAGTCGTCGCCACCCAGGTGGGTGTCGCCACTGGTGGAGAGCACTTCAAACACGCCATCACCCACCTCCAAAACGGAGACGTCAAACGTGCCGCCGCCGAGGTCAAAGACAAGAATG
The DNA here is from genome assembly GCA_035284785.1 of Cyanobacteriota bacterium. Classification (GTDB taxonomy): domain Bacteria; phylum Cyanobacteriota; class Cyanobacteriia; order PCC-6307; family Cyanobiaceae; genus Cyanobium. The sequence goes on from JAYKHK010000051.1 coordinate 9,393, forward strand.
CGCTCATTGCTCTTCTTATCCAGGCCATAGGCCAGGGCCGCTGCGGTGGGCTCGTTGATGATGCGCAACACTTCCAGACCGGCAATCTTGCCAGCGTCCTTGGTGGCCTGCCGCTGTGAATCATTGAAGTACGCAGGCACGGTGATCACTGCCTGGGTGACAGGCTCACCGAGATACTTGCCGGCATCTTCAGCCAATTTGCGCAGAACCTCTGCGGAGATTTCCTCAGGGGCGAACTGCTTGTTCAGCACCGGCGCTTTCAACTTCACGTTGGAGCCAGCCTTCTCAACGGTATAGCTCACCTCTTTGGATTCCTCGTTCACCTCATCGACGCGACGGCCGATAAACCGTTTGACTGAGTAGAACGTGTTCTCAGGGTTCATCACCGCCTGGCGTTTGGCGATCTGTCCCACCAGCTTGTCTTGGTTCTTGGTGTAAGCCACAACTGAAGGGGTTGTACGGAACCCTTCCGCGTTGGCGATCACCGTGGGCTTGCCGCCCTCCATGACGGCGACGCAACTGTTCGTGGTGCCGAGGTCAATGCCAACGACTTTTCCCATGGGTTCCCACCTCCTGGAGTGGATGAAATGCGGACTGGATGCATCTTCATCAGTGGGGCCCTTGCCAGAACAGGCGAGGTTCCCGAACCAGCGCCGTACCTTCCTGTTAAGGCCTAGGTTCAGGGGGATCGTTCAACTCTTGGGGATCCGCCATGGCCGGCTCAGCATCGGCTGGCTCACCCTCGGCTTCCCAGACGCCTCTGGGGGTCGCCCCAGAGGCTGGGGGTGGAGCGAGGATCAGCGGAGCCACAGCGCTGGTGGGTCTGCTGGGAGATCCGGTGCGCCATTCCCTCTCCCCGGCGATGCACAACGCCGCCTTGGCAACGCTGGGCCTCGATTGGGTGTATTTGGCCCTGCCCATCAGCAGCGCCAACTTGGCTGCTGGCGTGGAGGGCCTGGCGGCCATCGGCTGCCGAGGTTTGAACGTCACCATCCCTCACAAGCAGGCGGTGGCGCGGCTGTGCCGAGACCTGAGCCCGCTGGCGCAACGCCTGGGAGCGGTGAACACGCTGGTTCCGCTGGAAGGGGGTGGCTGGCATGGCACCAACACCGATGTGGAAGGGTTTCTGGAGCCGTTGCGCTGCGAAAACTGGCACGGCCAGCAGGCACTGGTGCTGGGCTGCGGCGGCAGCAGCCGTGCGGTGGTGGCAGGCCTGGTGGAGTTGGGCCTGGCACGCATCACCGTGGCGGCCCGTCGGCGCGAGCAGCTTGCCGCCTTTGCAGCCGAGTGCCGCGGCTGGGCACCACAGCTCCACATCCTGGAATGGCCAGGCAGCGATGCTTTGGCAAGCAGCCCGCTGGTGCCCCTTCTCCAAACCGCCTCCCTGGTGGTGAACACCACGCCTGTGGGCATGGCCTCAACCAGCGATCCCCGTCCTGCCGAGAGCTGCCCGCTCAACGCGGCCGAACTGGATGCCCTGGCATCCGCCTGCTGCGTGTACGACCTCATCTACACGCCTCGCCCCACCCGGCTGCTCCAAGCCGCCGCAGCCCGTGGCTGCCAAACCCTCGATGGGCTGGAGATGTTGGTGCAGCAGGGGGCCGCAGCCCTGAAGCTGTGGAGCGGCATGGCAGAGGTGCCCGTGGCTGGCATGCGCGCAGCGGCGCTCCAGCAGCTGGGGGAACGCCTAGCCTGAACCTGCCCATAGAGCCTTTCAGCGGCAGCGTTCATGGACGGTCCCCCGATCTGGCAGCGGTTGCTGGCCGCCCTGGCCTACTCGCTTCCCTGGAGTGATGCCCTGAGCTTTGGCAAGCCTCTTCTCAGCCAATTTCCCATGCTGAGCGTGCTCGCCCTTCCGGCCCTGCCGATGTTGCAGTTGGAGCAACTGTTCAACGTGGGCGGCTTCGGCTTGGGAGGCTTGCTGCTCTTCCTGGTGCTCTACGGAGCAGTGGTGCGCAATCCCAGGGTGCCCTACGCGGTTCGTTTCAACGTGTTGCTGGCCCTGATGATCGACATCGTGCTGATCGTGCTTCAGCTGGCCATGGAGATCCTCTTCCGCCAAACGTTCGGCAACAACTTGCTCCTGCGCACCCTGGATAACACCATCTTTCTCGGCGCTGTGTTGCTGTTGGCCTTCGCATTGGTGGAGTGTTTGCGGGGGAAGGAGCCCGACGTGCCCACGCTCTCAGAGGCGGTGCGGATGCAGCTTTACTGAGGCGGGCAAAAGAAAGCCACACCACGTTCAGAGGCGGTGTGGCCCGCCGCTCCCGGCCCCCTCAGAGCCGGCCCGCGAAATCGCCAAGCACCACCAGGTTCCAGGCGCGGGTCCAACGCAGCTGGCCGGCCTCGAAGGCCTGCCACTGTCTGCGAATCCAGGGCGGATCCAGCCAGCCACTCGCCTGCAGGCTTTCAAGACGGGACAGGCAAAGCTCGCGCAGGGGGCCCAACATCCACGGTCGCATGGGCAAAGCGAAGCCTTGCTTGGGGCGGTTGAGGTAATCGGCGGGGAACAAATCCAGGCAAGCCTCCCGCAGCAGGCCCTTGGCCGGTCCATGGAAGCGCTGCGGCATCCGCAGGGCGGTTTCCACCAAGCGATGGTCCAGGAATGGAACCCGGAGCTCCAGGCTGGCAGCCATGCTGAAAACATCGCTGTCGCGCAACAACATGGGCTCGCAATAGCCAAAGAGCTCTGCCCAGCTGATCTGGCCATGGCTTCGGCGGATGGGGATGGGAGGAGGCTCGGGGCGGCGCAGCGGCTTTGCCCCGGCCTCAGCCAGATCCGCATCCCCGATGAAGCGGCGAACCGACACGCCCACAGACCAACCATCCCAGGCCTGCAGCCCCTGGAGTTTGGGCTGGAGGGAGCCCACGCGGCGCAGAAGCTGCCGGCGGAGGGGGGCGGGCAGCCAGCGCAGCTGGCGCAGCCAGGGAACTGTGCGGAACGAGGGATAGCCACCGAAAGTCTCATCGGCCCCCAGGCCGCTGAGGGCCACCTTGATGCCCTGCTCGGCAACAGCACGGCTCACCAAATAGGTGTTGAGCCCATCGGCGGTAGGGCCATCCATGGCGGCCAAGCCATCGGCGATCCAGCCCAGGGCCTGCTCGTCACTGAGGTGAAGTTCGTGGTGATCGCTGCCGCAGTGGCGGGCCATCTGACGGGCCAGGGTGCTCTCATCTTCCGGGGCGCCGGCGAAAGCCACGGTGAAGCTGGCGATGCGGCCCGGCTGGAAACGGCAGGCCAAGGCGGTGAGGATGCCCGAATCCAGACCAGAGGAGAGAAAACAAGCCACGGGCACGTCCGCCAGCAGATGCTCCTGCACAACCACTTCCAGCAAGGCGCGAACCTGGGCGCGGGCCTGGTGGGCGGAGCGGACTGGCAGGGGGCTCCAGTCGGAAGGGGCCTGGGAAGGCCAGTAACGCTGGGGCTCGGGGGAGCGCTGTTGCTGGAGGCGCAACACCTGGCCGGGAGGGAGGCTTGCCGGGCCCGAAGTTCCCGGTTCGGGGAAGGCCAAGGGGGTGCTGAGGTGACCCCAAGCCAACACCTGGCTCACTTGGTCGGCCGTGAGCTGGCAGGAGCCATCAAGAGCCCGGCGCTCGGAGGCGAATCGCAAGCCTCCCTCACCCCATTGGAGGTAAAGAGGCTTGATGCCCAGCCGGTCGCGGGCAAGCAAAAGCTCCTGCTTGTGGGTGTCGTAGGCGGCGAAGGCAAACATCCCGCACAACTCATCAAGGAGAGAAACACCGCGTTGGGCCAGCCCTTCGACAAGGGTTTCACTGTCGCTGTGGCCCCGCCAATCTTGGAAACGGAGGCCTTCTCGCACCTGCAGGTGGTTGTAGATCTCGCCGTTGAACACCAGCGTGAAGCGGCCGCAGTGGCTCGTGATGGGCTGTGCCCCTGCGGGGGTGAGATCGAGGATGGCTAGTCGGGTGTGGCCCAACCAGCAATGCCCATCTGGGCTGTGCCAGCCACCCTCCGCATCCGGTCCGCGGTGGCGAAGTGCATCGAGGGACTGGGGCCGGGCCTGCTGGCTCCAGCGCAGTTCACCGATCAGACCGCACATGCACCTGGACCATGCAGCTTTTGGTGCCAAGCCCAAGCGTGGGCAAGGATGGATTCCAATTCAGGGAAGCGGGGCTGCCAGCCCAACTGGGTGTGGGCTCTCTCTGCCGAAGCCAGCAACACCGGCGGGTCACCCGCTCGCCTGGGGGCCACCTTGGCGGGCACCGGTCGACCTGTCAGCGCCTCGGCGGCCTGGATCACCTGCCGCACCGAATAGCCCTTGCCGTTACCAAGGTTGAAGATGGCGGGGGTTGCTGCCGAGGACGGACCAGCCTCCCGCAGCCTCTGGGCCTCGCGGCTCACCCAGCGAAGTCCCAGCAGGTGAGCATCCGCCAGGTCGCTCACATGGATGTAGTCGCGTATGCAGGTGCCATCGGGGGTGGGGTAATCATCCCCATAGATTTGCAGGGAGGCGATCCTGCCGGTGATGGCATCAAGCACCAGGGGGATGAGGTGGGTTTCAGGGGAGTGGTTCTCTCCCAGGTCGGCGGCTGGATCGGCACCGGCAGCGTTGAAATAGCGAAAGATCACGCTTGGCAGCCCATAGGCCGCCCCAAAATCGTTGAGCAGCTGCTCCACCATCCGCTTGCTGTGCCCGTAGGGGTTGATCGGATGCTGGGGCGTGGTTTCCAGAATGGGCACCTGCTCGGGCACACCATAGGTGGCGCAAGTGCTAGAGAACACGATGGGCACCGTGCTTCCCCGCCGACGCCCCTCAGCCACCAGCGCCTCGAGCAGGGTGAGCGTGTCGCCAAGGTTGTTGCGGTAATACTTGGCGGGATCGACCACGCTTTCGCCAACGTAGGCGTAGGCGGCAAAGTGGAGCACAGCCGTGATCGGCTCGGCGGGTTGTCCCGGGGAGGGGGCACAGGCTGGGTGGGTGCCCTGCAGCAAGCGATCGAGGAGGTCGCGGTCCCCCACCTGACCCACCACAAGTGGCACCTGGAGGGCTTCCTCCACGATCTGGCGATGACCGTAAATCAAGTTGTCCAGAACCACCACGGCCGTGCCAGCCCGCTGCAAAGCACGCACCGCATGGCTACCGATGTAGCCGCCACCCCCTGTGACCAGGACCGTCATCCCTCGAGAATCAAAACCCCCTTAATCAAAGCGGAACATGTGCACCTGGCAGAGCAACAGTGAGCACGGACACGGCTGGATGGAGTTGTTGTTGAGGCCGGGCAGCGAGCCTGCGACGAGGTGGTGGAGCCCTTTTCAGCGACAGACTCAAACTCCATAAAACTCCCGATACCAAGCCACGAAGCGGGTCACGCCCTCCTGAACGGTGGTGTTGGGGCGAAAGCCGGTCCAGGCCTCCAAGGCCGCCGTGTCGGCTGCGGTGGCCAGCACATCCCCCGGCTGCAGGGGCAGAAAGCGCTTCTCGGCCTTGATGCCCAGGGCATGCTCCAGGGCCTCGATGTAGGCCATCAGGGGGGTGGGATGGGAGTTGCCGATGTTGAACACCCGATGCGGCGCCCAGCTGGTCGCCGCATCGGGGGCCATCGCATCGAAGGCGGGATCCGGAGTGGCGGGCTTATCCAGGACCCGCACCAGACTCTCGATGATGTCGTCGATGTAAGTGAAATCGCGCACCATTCGGCCCTCGTTGAACACATCGATCGGCTCCCCAGCCAACATCGCCCGGGTGAAGAGAAACAGCGCCATGTCAGGCCGGCCCCAAGGGCCATACACGGTGAAAAAGCGCAACCCCGTGGCTGGCAGGCCATAGAGGTGGCTGTAGCTGTGGGCCATCAACTCATTGGCCTTCTTGCTGGCCGCATAGAGGCTGACCGGGTGGTCAACACCCTGGTGTTCGCTGAAGGGCAGGCAGGCGTTGCCTCCGTAGACCGAGCTACTGCTGGCATAGACCAGGTGGGTCACACCATGGTGACGGCAGCCCTCCAGAACGTGGCCGAATCCCACCAGATTGGCCTGGATATAGGCCGAAGGATTGCTCAGCGAGTAGCGCACCCCCGCCTGTGCCGCCAGATTCACCACCCGGTCAGGCCGGCCCGTGGGGAGCTTGGTGCCATCTGGAGCCTCGCCACGGAAAGCGGCCTCCACCGCAGCCGGATCCTCCAATCCGCCCTGGATCAAGGCAAAGGGGACGCCAAGGTGGCTCGACTGCTCCTCGAGCTGGGCCAGGCGGGCTCGCTT
>JAYKHK010000052.1:0-12936 GCA_035284785.1 Cyanobacteriota bacterium
AAGGGCGGGTGGGCCCCTCATCACGCCTGGCAGGGCGCCACTGCCTGCGCTCCGGGCTGGAGGGGGTTCTCGGTCGGCTGCTCGCCTCGCTGCGCCGCCACTCCTGAGGGCCTGGCCCCTCCTCCCGCTCCCGCGACCATCGACGCGGCTCCCCAGTCCCCTCCGCGTCGGGCCGAGGGCCGCGGCGCCGGAAGGCTTGCGGGGATCACTCAAGCCACGGCCCGTTCGTCCTCCTCTGCTGCCATCTCTTGGACCGCCAGGGCCCATTCCTGGTCCGTTGCCACGACGGACTGGACGCCGGCGATTGAAATCATTCGTTGCTGGGCTCATGGTCCGCAGGGGGGGAGAGGGGGTCGGTTTGCTCAAGGTGATCCAACAGTTCGGCCAGGCGGCGCGGATCCCGGAGAAAGAGCCATCCCACCATCGTCTCAAATCCCGTGGCCCGCCCGTAGCAGGAGGCCTCCTGAGGCCTGGGTCCCCGGCCCGCTCGGTTGCGTCCCCGCCGCACAAGCTCCTCTTCTTGCGGTCGAAGGTGGGGTTTCAGCTGTTCCAACGCCACGGCCTGGGCATCGGCCTTCACCCTGGCCACCACCCGGCGGTGCAGTTCCGCAGGGCGACCCGGCGTTTGGCAGCGCAGCAGGCGCTGATGCAGCTCCCAAACCGCATCGCCCAACCAGGCGAGCTGCAGGGTGGGGAGATCGGCCGCTGGCACAAGGGGTGGCAGAGCGGCAAGCCACTGTAGGGGGGGTGTCTCCCGTGGAGGGTGCGCGGCGGAATCCTCAGGAGGCGAGCTGGTCAAGGGCGGTGGCGAGGTCGGGCTGGAGGTGGAGATACGCTTCCAGTCTCACCAGCTTGACGGTTTGCACGACCCGGGCGTTGCCAACCACCAGAAATTGGATGTTGTTTTGATTGCAATCCTTCGCCAGTTGCACGAGAGCGCCCAGGCCTGAGGAATCGATGAAATCGATTTTGCTCAGATCGATCACCAACGGGAGCTTGAGACCAGCTCGCTCTTTCGATATGAACTCGCTGAATTGCTTGTCTGAATACGCGTCGAGCTGACCCGTGAAGGAAAACACCATGCACTTGCTCTGGTGCTCAGAGCCTCCCCTCAACGAGGTGGTCAGTCGGTGCAAGTCGGCGATTGGTCGATCCCCCGGCAACTAGTGACCGGCGCAGTGTAGTGGGGGTTGGCATGTCTGGGCCATGCGACATGCGGTTTTGCCGCAATTCCTTCCAAAAGGCTTCAGCTGCGCCGCTCGGCCATCAACGCCGTGAAGCGAAGGAAGTGATGATCCGCGTCATGGGGGCCAGGACTGGCTTCAGGGTGATACTGCACGCCAAACACCGGTTGGTGGCGCAGGGCCAAGGCCGCCACCGTCTGGTCGTTCAGGTTGTGATGGGTCACCTGCACACGCTCGCTGGGCAAGGAGGTGGGGTCGATGGCGAAGCCGTGGTTTTGGCTGGTGATCTCCACGGCCCCCGGGGATCCGCAGGGGTGGTTGAGGCCCCGATGGCCATAGGCCAGCTTGAAGGTGCGTCCCCCCAGCGCCAGTCCAAGAATCTGATGGCCCAGGCAGATGCCAAACAGGGGCAGGTCGCTTTGGCCGAGCAGCCCCCTGGTCAGGCTGATGCCGTCGCTCACGGCGGCAGGATCGCCAGGGCCATTGGAGAGAAACACGCCCTCGGGCTGGTGCGCGAGCACCTCCTCCAGGGTGCTGCTGGCAGGCACCACAGTGACCTCGCAGCCATGGGCCACCAGGCGTTCCAGGATGGCCCGTTTGATGCCGAAATCCACTGCCACCACCCGATAGGGGCGCTGCGGATGGGGTTGCAGCCGGGTGTCGAAGGGGGCCTGGCAAAGACTGGTCCAGCTGTAGGTCTCCCGGGTGCTCACCCCAGCGGCCAGATTCAAACCGCTCATCGTCGGGGCTGAACGCACCCGCTCGAGCAGGGCAGGAGCGGCGGTGCCATCGCTGGCGATGGCGCCATTCATGGCCCCTCCTTCGCGCAAATGGCGCACGAGGGCTCGCGTATCGACGCCGCGGATCCCCACCACGCCATGGCGTTTCAACCAGGGGTCGAGATCCTCTTGAGCCCGCCAGTTGCTGGCGCAGGGCGAGATCTGGCGGGCGATAACGCCCCGCACATGGGGTGCGGAGGCCTCCAGGTCCTCGCCATTCACGCCGGTGTTGCCCAGCTCGGGGTAGGTGAAGGTGACCAGCTGGCCCGCGTAGCTGGGATCGGTCATCACCTCCTGATATCCGGTCATGCCCGTGTTGAACACCACTTCCCCGATGGCCGTGCCCCTGGCTCCCAAGGCCTCTCCTTCCAACACGGTGCCATCGGCGAGCACCAGAAGGGCAGGTTCACCAGGGGAGTGGGACACGGTGGGGTGTGGGGGGCGGCCGGGTTCGAGCATCATTCTGCTGGCGAGGCTTCTTTCGGCAGCACGCGGCGGAGCTCTTCCACTTTTTGCCAGGCTGCACCTGAGGCCAGGGCTTCTTGGGCTTGGGCGAGGCCGGCCTCGGGGGTGGGGGCCAATCCCGCCACCTGGAGCACCAGGGCCGTGTTGAGGCTGACAACATCGCGTTGGGCCGCGCTGCCCTGCCCTTGCAACACAGCTGAGAGAATGGTGGCGTTGGTGGCCTGATCGCCGCCAGCCAGGTGAGCCAGAGGGGCCAAGCTCAGGCCGAGGCACTCAGGATCGAGCCGATCCGAGCGGATCTGCCCCCCCTCAATCCGCCTCAATTCGCTGGGGCCGCTGAGGGAGGCCTCATCGAGGCCCCCATGGCCATGCACCACGATCGCGTTTGGAACCCCCAGCCTCTGGAGGGCCAAGGCCATGGGATCGAGCAGGTCGCTGCGGGCGACTCCCAACACCTGGGCCTCAGGCGTGAGGGGATTCACCAGGGGGCCGAGCAGGTTGAACACGGTGCGAATGCCGAGGCTGCGCCTGAGGGGGGCGATCTTGGCCAGAGCGGGGTGCCAACCCGGGGCGAAAAGGAAGGTCACCGCAGTGGTGTGGAGGGCCTCCACCACCCGGGGGAGGGGGGCTTGCAGATCGATCCCGAGCGATTCGAGCACATCGGCTGACCCCACCCGCCCGCTGGCACTGCGGTTGCCATGCTTGGCCACCCGGGCTCCACAGGCCGCGGCCGTGAAGGCAACGGCCGTGGAAATGTTGAATGTGTTCGCCCCATCCCCTCCGGTGCCGCAGGTGTCCACCAGGGGGCCCGCTGGACGCTGGTCAACGGGCGCCGCCGCCGCTCGCAGAACGGACGCCATGGCGGCCAGCTCCTCCCCGGAGCGCCCTTTGGCACGCAAAGCCACCAGCAATCCAGCTGAAAGGGCTGGATCCAGGGTTCCGTCCAACCAGGCCTTCATCAGGGTTTGCGCCTGTTCAGCGGTGAGATGGTGTCCCGCCAACAGATGCTCCAGCAGAGCGGGCCAGGGGGAAGGGGGGGCGGCAGAGGGCGTCATCAGCAATCGTTAAGGCCAGGGGTCCAGTGGACGGTGGAGGGCGTTGCTGGGCAAAGACTGGCTTGTCAAGAAAAAGCCCGGGTGCAGGGCACGCCGGGCCGGGTGATGGGGACCTCCCTACTATCACCTGTCTGTGGGCAAACTGGCGAGCCCCCTGCGGCTCCAAGCGCAACCGGCCCAACCCTCCCCGAGGAGCCAACAACGACGGCCCTCATGCCCCGGTTTCCGAGGTGGCATCAAAGCCAGATCCCACCGGTTCCGCGCCGCTGGCCCCTGCTCCAGGCCGGTAGCCCCCTTGCCAGAGGGCGCGGGTTCGGGCTTGCAACGACTCCCGGTTGAGGCTCCAAAGCCGGATCGCTCGCTCCAGGTCGCTCTGCAGATCAAAGGCGCCGGGAAAGCCCTCGTAGCGAGACAACAGCCGCGCCGCGTCCACCAGATCCGCATCGCTCGGGGTCTCCGCAGCCAGCAACCGATCCACCGTTTGGCGATCCAGGCTGTAGAGAGGATGGCTTTGGCCGTCGCCCGCCGCCTCGCCTGGGACGCCACCATTCGGGTTGGCGCGTTGGGCAGGGGGACCTTTCTGTTGGGGCATCACCGTCTGTTGGGGCATCACGCGACGGGCATCCCGTCAAAGCTGGTTCGCAGAGGGCATCGCAGGATCGGGCAAGGATCGGAGCAGCCCAGCCCCTAGGTTAGAGCAGCTCTTTTGCCCCGATGACGCGCTGATGGGTGCACTGCGGCTCGATCTGCTCCGCCGCTATCTGTGGCCCCACCGCCGCCAGCTGCTCCTGGGCGTGGTTGCCCTCCTGGTGGTGAATGGCTTGGGCGTCACCATCCCCCTGCTGGTGAGGCGGGTGGTGGAGGACCTGCAAGGTGGCTTCAGCTACGCCAAAGTGCTGGGCCAGGCCGGCTGGATCATTGGTTTGGCCACCCTCATGGCGGGCGTGCGGCTGCTGTCGCGCATGCTCGTTTTCGGGGTGGGCCGCCAGGTGGAGGTGGATCTCAAGCAACAGCTGTTTGACCATCTGCTTCGCCAGGAACCTGCCTGGGTGCAGGCCACCGCAAGCGGAGAGGTGTTGAGCCGGGCCACCAGCGATGTCGAGAACGTTCGACGCCTGCTTGGCTTTGCGGTGTTGAGCCTCACCAACACCGTTCTGGCCTATGGCCTGACCCTGCCGGCCATGGTGGCCATCGATCCTTGGCTCACCCTGGCGGCTGTGGCCCTCTACCCCCTGATGCTCCTTGGGGTGCGCAAGTTTGGTGGCCGGATGATGCGCGAACAGCGTCGCCAGCAGGAAGCGCTGGCCCAGCTCACCAATCTCTTGCAGGAAGATCTCTCCGGCATCAGCGCCATCAAGATCTATGGCCAGGAGCTGGTGGAGGAGCAGGCGTTTGCCGCCTTCAACCGCGCCTACAGGGATGCGGCCTTGGGGCCGGCGCGCAGCCGCAGTGTGCTCTTTCCCCTGATCGAGGGGATTGCCTCCATCAGCCTCCTGGTGTTGCTGGGGCTGGGGAGCACCCAGCTGGAGAGCGGACGGCTGAGCATCGGCGATCTGGTGGCGCTGATTCTGTATGTGGAGCGCCTCGTGTTCCCCACCGCTCTGCTGGGTTTCACCCTCAACACGTTCCAAACCGGCCAGGTGAGCCTCGAGCGGATCGAAACGCTGCTGCAGCGCCAGCCCATGATCGTTTCGCCGGCCCAGCCCACCCCCCTTCCCCAACTCTCGGCTGGCGCCCTGGAGGCCAGGGGCCTCACCGTGTCCTACCCGGGCAGCCTGCAGCCTGCCTTGAGCGCTCTCTCCTTCTCGATCCGGCCCGGCGAGTTGGTGGCCGTGGTGGGACCTGTGGGCTGTGGCAAGAGCACCCTGGCTCGCGCCCTCGGGCGGATGGTGGAGGTGCCCGAGCAGCAGCTTTTCCTGGACGGGCACGATGTGACCAGCCTGGCCTTGGAGGACCTGAGACGGCAGGTGGCCTTGGTGCCCCAGGAGGGCTTTCTCTTCACGGCCACCCTGGCCGACAACCTGCGCTACGGCGAGCCCAGCGCTCCGCTGGAGCGCGTGCAGGAGGCGGCCCGCCTCGCCCAGCTCGCCGCTGATATTCGCGGCTTTCCGGATGGCTATCAAACCTTGGTGGGCGAGCGGGGCATCACCCTCAGCGGGGGACAGCGGCAGCGCACGGCCCTGGGGCGAGCCCTGTTGGTGCCGAGTTCGATCCTGGTGCTCGATGACGCCTTGGCAAGCGTGGACAATCGCACCGCCGCTGCGATTCTCCGTGCCGTGCGGGATCAGCAGAAGCGCACGGTGCTGTTGATCAGCCACCAGCTCTCTGCGGCGGCCGCCTGCGATCGCATTCTGGTGATGGAGGCGGGCCGCTTGGTGCAGGAGGGGCGCCACGAGGATTTGGTCGTTGCCCCGGGCACCTACAGGCGCTTGTGGGAGCGGGAGCAGGCCGAGCAGCTGCAAACCGCCTGAGCGGCCCTCCCGCGCGGACAAGGCCTCAATTGTTGTTGAGAGACCCGCCAGCTTCTGGCAAAGCCGGCTTAGCTGAAGGGCGGCGCCTCACTTTTGAGGGGCGCCCCCTCTTTCCACCATGGCTTCCACCCCTGCTTCCCCCGCTGTGTCAGCACTCACCCAGGCCTATGACGTGCGCTGCACGCTGACTTTCGGAGACATTTACGGCCAGATCTTGATCTGGATGGGTGTCATCTTTGCCAGCCTGGCCTCCGGTCTGGCCTTGATGGGTGCCAGCAAGCCCATTTTTGCCCTGGTGGGTGTGGGCTTGATCCTGGTGCTCTCCCTGCCGTTTTTGTTGTTCGCCTTCACCACCACGCTCCTCAACCACATCGCCTTTGTGCCGAAGCAGGGGGCTTGATACAGCCTTTAGGCTCTCGGCAGATGGCTTGGCAGGGTGTTCGACTTGTTTTCCTCCCCCCAGACCCCCACAGAGCAAGCCGCTGACTTGCGCCATGTGGTGCTGGGAACAGCGATTGCCGCTGCGGTGCAGCCCGGGCAGGGGGAGGTGCTCTTCGGCTGCGGCTGTTTCTGGGGGGCTGAGAAGGGTTTTTGGCGCTTGCCCGGGGTGGTCACCACGGCCGTGGGATACGCCGGCGGAAATGGAGCCGACCCCGCTTATCAACAAGTGTGCTCAGGCCGCACCGGCCACGCTGAGGTGGTGCGGGTGGTGTGGGATCGGGCCCAGGTGGGGCTGAGCGATCTGCTCAAGCTCTTCTGGGAATGCCACGATCCCACCCAAGGGGATCGCCAGGGCAATGACCGGGGCAGCCAATACCGCTCGGTGATTGTTGTGATGGATCCCGCCGATCGGGCCCTGGCGGAAGCGAGCCGCGAAGCCTATGGCGCTCTTCTCAGCAAGGCTGGCTTCGGGCCGATCACGACCGAGATCAGCAGCGCTCAACCGTTTTACTTTGCTGAGCCCTACCACCAGCAATACCTGGCCAAGCCCGGCAGTCGTCCCTATTGTTCTGCCCAACCGTCAGGAATTCGGTTGGGAGAGTTCCCCGGAGCGTCCTACTCCTTGCCCGCAGAGGTTTGGCAGTCCTACGACTGGAGCCTTCCCCATTGCGTCTTGAGAGGAGACAATGTTCCGATTCATTTGCCTTGATGCCTGGTCATGGCCCTCATTTCCATGGTGTTGGGTCTGGCCTTTGCCGCTGTGCCAACCCGGCTGGTGATGACCTCACCCTGGTGGGAAAACTATGACACCAAGGAGCGCTTTCTTTGTCCGGAAAACAGGAAGGTTGACTTGGAGCGCAACACCGCGCAGGCAGCCTTGATCAGCGGCAACTCCCGCACAACGCTGTTTCGAGAGGCCAGTGATGCCCCTGGATTGATCTTCCGCAATGATGAATTGCGGGTGATTTTGCGTGGTGATGAACTCATTCTTGAGCGCCTCCCCCAGAAGATCACCTGCTTGCGCAGCGAAGAGGTTTGAGATCAGTGCCATGAGAGATCCGTTCGCCCAGGAGCAGCCACCATCGCCGCCGGAGGCTCGGCAGCTTCACCCCCTGCCCAGGGGCCTGGTGGAGCTCTACGGCTTGCTCGCGGTTCTCTTTGTCTTGGTTCCGGAGTGGATGGCTGGTGGGGCCCTGTTTGGTTTTCGTGAGGTTCGCAAGGGATCCGATCTGCCTGTCACCACCCAGGCCTGGCAGCGGGTGCCTGAGTTGCGCCTGGCGTCCCTCACGATGGCCGGCTTGCGCCAGCTGGCCCGCCAGGAGACGATCAGGGGGTATGCGGCGATGGGCCGCGACCGCCTCACGCAACGACTGCTGAAGCGTCTCGGTCGAGATCGCCAACCCCCCAGGCCACTGTGATACCTTCATTGGGCCGGGGCGTAGCGCAGCTTGGTAGCGCACCACTTTGGGGTAGTGGGGGTCGTGGGTTCAAATCCCGCCGCTCCGATTCATCTTTCACCTGTGAAACCCTACTGATCAGCCGCTTGCCATAGGCAAGCGGCTTTTTTGTTGGCATGGAGGTGAGCCGGCCGGGCTGGAGAAAGAGTCTGATTCAAGATGCAGATGCCAGAAACATCGTCCTGAGCAAGCAGGGCTTGAATCTGGCCTCTGTTTAACTAAGTGCCGCCAATCTTCCGCCTGCCCTTGCACCCCCCATCCGCTGAGGAGTTTGCAGGCGCCTTGCCTTGGGAAGCGCTGCAGGCCCTCGCCCCTCCCGAGCCGGATCGGGTGAATGGCCCCACCAATGCCCAAGCCAGCCTGCGCCTGTTTGGTCAGGACGCGTCTTGCGTGCGGGTCACCCTGTATCGCGATCACCACGCCTGGTGTCCCTATTGCCAGAAGGTGTGGTTGTGGCTGGAAGAAAGGCGCATTCCCTATCGCATCCGCAAGGTGACGATGCATTGTTATGGGGAAAAGGAGCCCTGGTATCGCCAGCGGGTGCCTTCCGGGATGTTGCCAGCCCTGGAGCTGGATGGGCGCTTGATCACGGAGAGCGATCGCATCCTTGAGGCCTTGCAGCAGGTTTTTGGCTCGATCGGGCCAGGCATGCAGGATGCAAGCGTGCTGCCCCTGCGACAGCTGGAGCGAGTGCTGTTTCGCGCTTGGTGTGAGTGGCTCTGCCAACCCCACAGCGCTGCATCCGGGGAACGCGCCCGCGCTCAATTTCAGCGGGTGGCCCAGAGCATGGAGCAGGCCATCGAGGCCAGCGGTGGCCCCTTCCTGCTCGGAAGGGACCTCAGCAGCGCCGATCTGGTGTTTGTGCCCTATCTGGAGCGGATGAACGCCTCGCTTGCCTATTTCAAAGGACTGCTGCTGCGCCAGGCCCATCCAGCCATTGATCGGTGGCTGATGGCCTTGGAGCAGCGACCCACCTACCTGGGCACCCAGAGCGATTTCCACACGCACGCCCACGATCTTCCCCCGCAGATGGGGGGGTGTTATCCCAGTGGTGAGGCCCACCAGCGGGCCCTCGCGACGCGCATCGACCAGGGCCCCTGGCCCATCAGCGGGATGGAGGGCGTGGCCACGAACCAGCCTCTGGCCCTGCGGGATCCGGAAACCTCTCAGCCTGAGCCAGCCGATGCGGCCAGGGTTGCTCTGGCTCGGGTGCTGCGGCATCGGGAGGTGATTGTGGCGCGCAATCCCTTGCCCCCAGAGCGTTTTGAGCCTGCCCTGCGCTGCGCCTTGAGCCTGCTTGTCGCTGCCAAGGGGGAGGGGGGGCTGGCGCCGAGCACATTGCCGCGTCCACCGGCGGGAAGCGCAGCGGGGCTGCGCCATCTGCGGGATCGCATCAGTGTGCCTCGCGACATGCCCCTCCATGCCGCCAGACATCTGCGCCAGGCCCTCGAAGCCACCGCCTTGATGGACCCGACCGATCCCCAGGGGCAGGGTGCCCCGATTCCCCTCCATCATCGACGGGATCAGGATCCGCGCCCTTTCCTGCCTTCAGCGGGGCCTGGCCCGGCATGGGCCTGAGCATTGCTGTGCAGGCTCGCCGATGGCGCTGAGCCCGCCCCCTATTTGAGACGGGTGACGACGTGAAACCGCTCGAGCCACCGGTTCACCCGACGCCGAAGGCGGGGGGGCACCTCCTGCACCAGCCGCATCAGCTCCTCTGCCGCCAGCCGATGGAGAATGCGCACGTCCGCGTGCCAAAGGGCTTCCGCCTCGCGGATGAGCCTGGCCCAGGTGCGCACGGTTTGCCAGCGCTGCACCCGCTCCTGCATCGGATCGGTGTGGGGACGGGCCGGAGGGTGATCCATCGGCCAAGGATGGCCACGGCAGCGGTCAATGGGGCCGCTTGCACGGATGAGTTTCGGAGATCCTTAGCAAATCAGCAGAAGCCATGGCCTCAGGCTGTGGGCACCGGGTTCACCGGAAAGGGGAGGGTGGAGGCCTCTCGCTCGCTGAGCCGTTTGGTCCAGGCGCCAGCCACCGGGTCGTTCCAGCGGAATCCAGCGGCCTTGGCCTGGTGGCGTTCGCTGTAGCTGAGCTGAGCCCGATAGAGCTGTCGCGGCTCCAGGGCCCTCTCAAGCAGCTCTTCGAGATCCTCGCAGCGTTGCAGCACGGACACCAGATAGGTGCAGTCGGTGAGGGCGCGATGGGCCGCCCACACCGGCACCCCGTAGGCGATGGCCAAATCGCGCACCGAAGGGGCCGGCCGCAGCTGCCGGCTCGACGGCCAAGGGATGTCGTCCATCGAGCAGATCCAGGGTCGCTCCAGATCTGGCAGGGGGCCGCGGCCGAACCATTGACGATCAAAGGCCGCGTTGTGGGCCAAGATGGCGTCAGCCCTCGCCACCATGGCCAAGAAGCAGGAAAGGGCCTCCTGCCAGGGCTGCTCGAGCTGGCTCACGGCAGCGGGGATGCCGTTGATGGCCTCGGCGCCATTGGCCTGGCAGGGCAACAGAAACGAGACTTGGGTGAGCACCGAGCGGCTGGGGACGTGGAAGAGCACGGCTCCAACCTCGATGCACTCCCCTGCATCGGGATGGAGTGCGGTGGTTTCCGTATCGAGGACGAGCAGACGCTCCAGCAAGCGCGGGGTTGGCCGCGCTCCGCTCCTGGCAAAGCCCGGCAGCGATACAGGCAGCGAAACCTTGAACCTCTCCCTGCCCGCGTTGTCACCCGCTTCGTTGCGCACCGGCTCCAGTCTGTCCTCCTCCACCAGGGGCATGGCCACCTGGGGAGAGGGGATTGGCGGATCGGAGGGGAGCGAGAGCCCCAGCAAATCCACCTGCTCCCAACATGGGGTCCCTTCCACCATTGCCTGCATGACTCCGCTCCCATCGTCTCAGCCGGCGCAAGGGGCGGCAGTCCGCCCTGTTGGATCCAAAGGCGCTTCCTATGGTTGTCGCATCTTTTTCCCGCTGTTGTGGCTTCCTCCCTCGCCCCCGGTGATCGCGCGCCTCTCATCGCTTTGAAGGATGGGGAGGGGGTGGAGCGCCGCAGCGACCAGCTGGCAGGCGCCACCCTGGTGCTGTTTTTTTACCCCAAGGACGACACGCCCGGCTGCACCATGGAAGCCTGCGCCTTTCGCGATAGTTTCGCTGACTTTCAAGCCCTGGGCGCCCAGATTTGGGGGGTGAGCGGCGATGATGCGGCCAGCCACCAGCGTTTTGCAAAGCGTCACCAGCTGCCCTTCCCCCTGCTGGTGGATCAGGGCAACCAGCTCAGGCGCGCCTTCGGTGTGCCCAACGCCTTGGCATTGTTTCCTGGTCGGGTCACCTACGTGATCGATGGCGATGGCGTGATCCGCCACGTGTTCAACAACCTTCTCGATGGGCCCGCCCACCGACGTGAGGCCCTGGAGGCGGTGCAGCGAATCGCCGCTGCAGCCAGCGGTGGCTGATCCCCTCTGGCGGCAAGCGGGACCGCTCCTCGAGCTGGCGCCCACTCCCGGTCTGCGCCCTGACCCGAGGGCGGGGGTTGTGGAGTTCATTGGCGGCAGCTATCTGGCGGCCACACCTCAGATCAGTTATCGGCGCTTGCTGGAGGCCCTGGCCGCCCGCGGCTGGACCGTGCGGGCCTGGAGCTATGTGCCAGGTTTCGATCACCAAAGCCAAGCCAATGAGGCTTGGCGAGCGTTCCGGCAGGCGCGGGAGCAGGCCTCCATGGCCTCGGCTGATCCCGTTCTGCGCTTGGGCCACAGCCTGGGCTGCAAGCTCCATTTGTTGGCGCCCGACAACGGCCGCGCCTGCTCAGGTCTTGTCGCTTTGAGCTTCAACAATTTTTCGGCGGAGCGCTCCGTGCCGCTGTTGAGTGAAATTGGCCAGCAATTTGGCTTTCGCACCGAGTTCAGCCCCTCGCCCACCGAAACCTTGCGCCAGGTGTCGCGCAGCTATCGCCAACCCCGCAATCTGCTGGTGCGGTTCCGCAGCGATGGGCTCGATCAGAGCCGTCGCCTGTTTGGGGTGTTGCAGGAGCGGCCCGATGACGCCTCCTCCCTGTTGGAGCTGCCCGGCGATCACCTCACCCCGGCAAGCGCGGGTTTGCGCCGCCAATTGCTGGGGGATTGGGCCGACGATCCAAGTCGGCAGCGACAGATTGATCGCCTGGCTGAAGCGATCGCTGGCTGGAGCCAACCAGGCGCTGGCTAGAAGCGCTGCAATTCAGGCGCCATTCCATCTCCAATGCATCACGGTCTTGGCCGCAACACATGGATGGTTGACAGATCAGCATGGCTGGTGCATTTTGTGGTGATTGTTATTTGTTCCTGCCAATGGATTCTTTGATCCGTTATTACATCGAAGCCTGGCAACGTGGTTTCGATTATGCCGGCCGCTCTAGCCGGCCCGCATATTGGTGGTTTTATCTTGCTAATCTTATCGTAGGTTTTTTGTTGGCTTTGCTGGTCAATGTTTCAGACTTCTTTTTCAAAATTCTAGTTATTTATGTGGTGGCTAGTGTGTTGCCAAACCTTGCCATCACGATCCGTCGCTTGCGTGATTCCGGCAAGCCGTGGCCTTGGATTTTCATCAGTTTCGTCCCCTTCATTGGAGGGGTTTGGCTCATCATTTTGCTGTGTCAGCCCTCGGTTGGCCCGATCGCCTGAGGGGCGGGCAGGCCAACCGGGCCATTGCCCGCCCCCTCTCACACCCGCAGGGCATCGAGCACGCTGCGATCCTCCAGCGTGCTCGTGTCACCACTCACCTCCTGGCCGGAGGCGAGGGCCCGCAGGATCCGTCGCATGATCTTGCCGCTGCGGGTCTTGGGCAGGGCCTCGCTGAATTTGATCACATCGGGCCGGGCAATGGGACCGATCTCCTTGCCCACATGGCCCTTGAGTTCCGCCATGAGGGCGTCATCGCCTTGGCGGCCGGCCTCCAGCGTGACAAACGCCACGATGCCTTCACCCTTGAGGTCATCGGGCCGGCCCACCACCGCCGCTTCCGCCACGGCGGGATGGCTCACCAAGGCGCTCTCGATCTCCATCGTGCCGAGGCGATGGCCGCTCACGTTGATCACATCGTCCACGCGGC
>JAYKHK010000053.1:0-35695 GCA_035284785.1 Cyanobacteriota bacterium
ACTATCAGGTGGAATTGGAGTTGGATGACGGCCAACGCCTCCACGCCCAACTCAATCGAGAGCAAGTGAAAGGCAGGCTGGAACGGATCGTTGCGGGCCTCCGCACCCATGTGGGGCTGCGGGGTGGGTTGAGGTTTTGAGCTCCTTCACCAGCGAGAGGGATGCGTTTATGCCTTGGCAACGCATGCCTGCGATCCCTGATCCGCAATGCCTGAGAGCAATGTTGCTCCACCGATGGCAGCTCCCGCCACAATGAATCGCCATGACACACCACGCTGACCGCCCCACCAAAATCTGTGCCTGTTGCGGCCGTCCCTTCCAGTGGCGCAAGAAATGGAAGAGCGTTTGGCAGGAGGTGCGCTACTGCTCAGAGCGCTGTCGACGAGAGGCGCGTCGCTCTGCCAACCGTGCCAGTTCTTGATCGTCGTGGCCTACCGGAACGTTTCGGGCTGGTGTGTGGACACATTCAGAGGCCCTTTTTAGGCTGATGGTCTGTGCTGTGCGGCCTCCCATGGACCAGTCCTCAGTCCTGCGCTCGCTCCTCCCCTCTCTGGGGTTGTTGGTGGGGGCGTTTGCCTTGTTGACGACCCCTGTCCATGCCGATGGCTTTCCGGTGGTTGGTGGTGTGGGCTTTGATTGGCTTCACCCTGCCAGGGCGGCCTGCCAAACGATCACACAGGCTGATGCGGCTGGTTTTCAGCGCTGCGTCTTTGAAGCGCAAGCCAATGCTTTTGGTCTTCGCTATCCGATGCACCGCTGTCAGGCCTCCGGCGGCCGGGAATACCTCATCTATGCCTCCAAGGCGCAATGCCGCCAAGCCTTGCAGACCATGGAGGCGAACGGTCCTTGAACGCGGCTGATGGCTGGCCACCAGCTTCACACCTTTTCTGCTCGGCGCTGCCATGGCAGACCATCGCTGTTTCTGCCAGCGTTTGAACTCGCCCCCACCCATCCCGGTGCCATGGCTTTCCCGCGTTTCCACCTCTCCATTCCCTCGGCGGATCTGGCGGCCACCGAGCGGTGGTATGCGGCTGGGCTGGGCTGCGGGGTGGGACGACGCAGTGCCCAGGCTCTGATCCTCAACCTGGGAGAACACCAATTGGTGGCTCAGCACACCCCGTCGGGCCAGGAGTTGCCCCAACGAGGCATCTATCCACGCCATTTCGGCCTGGTGTTCGACACCCTTTCTGACTGGGACGCCTGGCGAGGGCGCGCCGTGCAGGCGAGGTTGCGCTTTGGTGTGGAGCCCAAACTCCGCTATGGCGGTGATGTGCTTGAGCATCACACCTTTTTTTTGATCGATCCTGATCAGCACTGGTTGGAGTTCAAGCACTACACCAACCCGGAAGCGATTTTCGGCTGCCTTGATCGCCAAACCGTGGGCGATTTGGATCGGTGCCAGGCACCGTATGGTTGAAGTCAGTTTTCAGCCACAAGAGGTGTTGGGCCTGTGGAGCTGAGCCCCCTGGATTGCTCCTTGCCTGCGTTGCTGGTTCCGGGCTGGCTCAATTCCGGTCCGGCCCACTGGCAGAGCCGCTGGCAACTCCTGCGGCCCGAGCTTGGCCGAGTTGATTTTGGCGAGTGGCTCAATCCCAAAGTGCAGCTTTGGACAGCTGCTCTGCGTCAAGCCGTGCAGGCCTGTCCCCAGCCCCCC
The DNA here is from genome assembly GCA_035284785.1 of Cyanobacteriota bacterium. GTDB lineage: Bacteria > Cyanobacteriota > Cyanobacteriia > PCC-6307 > Cyanobiaceae > Cyanobium. Next base: position 1,655 of record JAYKHK010000053.1, read on the forward strand.
CTGTTGATCGCCCACAGCCTCGGTTGCCTGGCCACGGCCAACCTGATGGCCCAGCCCATGCCGCCATCGATTGCCGGCGTCATGCTCGTGGCACCTCCCGATCCCACTCGGGCGGACACGCCACCCGAGCTTGCCGACTTTGCACCGCCGGCCCGCGTCCGCTTTGCCGTTCCCGGTTTGGTGGTGATCAGCAGCAATGATCCCTATGCCGAGGAGGCGTTCAGCCTGGATCTAGCCGCTGCCTGGGACCTGGAGGTGGTGCGGTTGGGAGCCTTCGGCCACATCAACGACTCCAGTGGCCTTGGCGATTGGCCGCAGGGGCTGGCGTTGTTTGATGGCTTGAGGGCACGGATCCGTTGTTGAAGGCCTCCACCGCTCCGCAAGCAGCCCGAACCTGCGCCCAACAGGCTGCCAACATGGCTCTCCCTAACCTGACCGTCCCCTGATGTGGAGCGCCTCTCCGATGGCCGTCGCTGGGCTGTGTTATGGCCTGGCCAGCCTGCTCACCATGGGCTTTGGCCTGGTGTATCTCACCCGACGCCAGTTCCTGCCCTATCACCAACAAGCCCTTGGCATCCCCTGGCAGAGCCTGGATCCTGCCCTGCAGGCGCTCCTGTTGGGGCTGATGCGCACGGCTGGCGGCGGTTGTCTGGCCACGGGAGTGGCCATCGCTTGCCTGTTGCTGATTCCCTTTCGTGCGGGAGCCTCCTGGGTGCTCACAGCGATTCCCGCCATTGGTTTGCTGATCGCTCTTCCGGCGTTGCAGGCCACCTTGTTGATCCGCAGGCGCACCGGAGCCCACACACCGGTTGCCGCCGCCGCGGCAGGCGTGGCCCTGCTTGTCGTTGGCGCGCTGGCGTCTCAGCTGGCCATGGCATAAGAGCCCACCCTCTCATGCAGTTGCCTGGCGGCCACGGCCTCGGCCCCATTGCTGTTCTCGATGGATTCGATGTAATCGGGCAGCACAAAGTCCAGTTGCTCGTGCACCGATTCCCATTGCATCGGATCATTCACCCTCTGCCTCAGGATCTCCAGGCGCCTCACCAGCTGGGGCAGTGTGGTGCTCAGGTTCCTGGCGGCCAGGGCGGCGTAGATGTCCCACTCGATGACACCAACCTCACTGAAAAAGTCTCGATCAACGTGTGAGTTCTCTTCCAGCTTTTGGCGCCATTCAGCAAACAACGACGCATCGAAAGAGTTGCCAACTTCACCGACATGGAGGAGGCATTCTGCGGCCATGAGGTTGAGGACGGGGTAAAACACATTGGCCAGTTTCTTGCTATAGCCCACCTCTTTGCCTTCCTGATACCACTTTCTCATCTTTTTCAGAGCCGCGTCTTTTGCTTTCTGATTTGCGGCGATCCTTTCCACCATCGCCAGGCGCTTCTGGGCTGATCCGCAGAGGTTGCAACGCTCCATCGTCGGGCCGAGGTCCTCGTTGAGTCGCTCCAGGGTTTTGCTGGTCTTGTCGATAGTGCTGCGGGCCCGCTCAACCTCTCGCTGAAACTCCACTTCGGCTTCCTCTATGCGGGCTGGATCCGAGGCAGTTGCGCGGGCTCCAGCCAGCCTTTGATGGGCGCCCTCCACGTTGCGCCAGGCTTGCCGTGCCCGCAGATTGCACAACCTCTGGTAAGTCCCCAGGGATGCACTGCCATCTTCGGTTTGCAGGGCCCTTTCACACCATTGCATGGCTTGATCCAGATCTTTTGCTTGCTCCCAGGCTCTCGCGAAGGCTTGCGCCACTTCGCCTGCCCCTCTCTTCTGCGCCCATAATGGTGCAAAGCGTGATTCCAGCTCCTGCAGTTGCGTCTGCAGCGCCTTGCCATTTGCCTCTCGCGCACCCCGCCCTTGACGGCTCGCGAATTTGGCTCGGTTGGTGAGCGATTCGAGCACCAACGTGAGTGCAGAGGCCGAAACCACACCCGCGTAAAGATCCGCATCCTGGCTCTGGATGCCTTGGGAATCGCTGGCCTCAGACTGCATCACCCAATCCGGGTCGCCGTAGCACTGATACGCCGCCCAGGTGTTGTTCTGGGGATTCGAGTTCCAAACAGCTTTTCGCGCTGTGGCGATGGCGTCGATGAACCGCTGACCATGCAGCAACTGGTCATAAAACGTTTCGGCAAAGATTGCCGCGCCTTTGTCATCCACAGCCCAGCCCGCTGCCACCACGCACCGCACGCCGTTGTGGATCAGCTGCTCAGCCACACTCGCCGCAAATTTGGCTCGGTTGTAGGGCTTTGTACTGGCGGCAAGGTGGCAGCAATTCACAAAGACCAGCTCGGGCACCACCCGCATCATCCCGATTTCTTGCGGCCCCAGATAGAGACCATTGGAGAGAACCACACCGCGTGGATTGCCTTCTTCGGGCTGCATGCCATGGCCGCTGATGTGCACGACGCGCCAGTCGCGCTCCATCAATTTGTCGATGATCGTCTTCGCATTCGGCTCGGTGCGATCGTCGCCGTCTTTGCTGATTGCAGCGACCACTCGCTCCTTGCCCAACTCGCGCTGCAAGAGATCGCGAACGGCAGCAGCCTCTCTCCGCGCCCCTGGCAACCTGGGAAACTGGGAATCTGTGCAGAGCGGTTCCCCAATCACGAGCACGTCATTGTCTCGGCTGGCATCGCGGGGTTGTTGGCGGAACTCCTCCAACCGCAGCTTGCGGATCAGTTTCGTGCGGATCGCCCAGGGCTCATGTTCAGTGCCCGACGTGCGGCCGCTCTCCGACTCGAGCATCTCCCATGGAATCGGCGCGCTTCCCTGATCGAGCTCCAGCACCACCGAGGAAGCGCCCCCCAAGGCGGCTTCCAACTCGATCGGCACCAACAGCTTGAACAGGGTGCGGCCGATTTGGCCATCGTTGCACTCTGCGTTGCTGGCCTGATCCACCAACAGCTCCACCAAGCCCTGTTGGGCCATCTGGGCTCGCAACTCCGTTCGGGCCCTGCGCGTATCCATGGTGTAGTGAATCACGCTGTGGCTGTTTGCCGTCGCTGCGGCATTGCCTGTCAAAGCACTAATGAAGTCGTAGCCATGACCTCGGTAACCCATATCCAGTGGTCGACGCTCCCCGCCTTCCCCCTCGCTCACGATCGGCTCAATGGCGAACATCCCCGCCTGGGAACTCTCCATGGTCTTCAGCGCGCTGAGGGCCGAGCTCGCCCGATCGAGGTAGAGCTCCACCAAATGAAGGCTGCCCACCTTGGGCCACCCTGCCTGCTTGCAGAGCACCTCGTTGGCGGCATGCACTCCCCTGGCGATCATCTGAGCGGCCTGTCCGGCATCGATTCCCGAACCACCGCTGCCAAGCAGGGTTGCCCAAAGTTCAAAGGGAGTCTCTCCCCCGGCTGGTCCCTCCTTGCAGCGCTGGGCGAAGGCCAAGACTGCCAGGCGCACTGAATCGACCAGCTCCCTGGCGGATAGCTTGCCCTCCTCCCCCAAACCCACAACGATGACGGATTCGGGCTGAGCCTTTTGGCGCGGGTTGGCTGTGTTGGTGTTGACGAACACTTGGTGGCTGCCGGGACGATCGGGATAACAACCGATCGCCAGCGCCTCCTTCATGACCCCGCCGATCAGGCCATCCACCGCTGCTTCCGTGCCGGTGAGTCGGGAGGCGTTGTAGTGGCCGATCATCAGGGGATGGCTGACGAAGGCCAGGTTGCCGTTGTGCACCGTGATGGCCAGGGGGCCCTGTTGCGGTGCGCGCTGCGCGTCTGTGAGATCTTCAAAGGGAAGCGTGTAGAGATCATCGTCGCTGCTCCGGGGCAGGGCTGAGCGTCCTTCCCTGGAGGGGCGCCTGCGTCGCACCTGGACGGGTGTCGCTGGCTCGCCCACTCCCCGGCTGGTGGTTGCTTCGCTGAAGGGAAGCAGTGCTTTCTGTTTGGTGTCCCCGGTTTCCAGGAGCTCTTTGAACCCATGGAAGGCCTCCTTGTGCGCCGGCAATTTGCCGTGGTCGCAGGCGAGCTTCCAGGTGCGCACCCCCGGCAGCATCGCGCTGCGATAGGTGACGCGCCCATCACCTCTCCCCTGCGCTTCGCGATACACCAGGCCATCGGCTCCAATGTCGTAGCCCTCTGTGGTGAAGGGTGCCGAACCCACCACCATCACCACTTTGTCGCTCCACAAGGGCAAGTCGCGATCGCGCTGGCTCCGCATGTTCTCCCAGAAGCTCACGGCGCGGCTGAGCGCCTCCTCTTCAGGCACCCCCCAGCGGAACTCCTCCAGCTGACGGGAATCATGGTGCCACCAACTCCAGGCCTTTGCCTGGTCCAAATCCGCTGCCGCCAGTTGTTGCCAGCCGGAACGTTGCCCCAGGGGGAGAGAAGGGTCGAGCAGCCCGGCTTGCAGTTGCAAAAAGCCGGGAAATCGCGCCATCAACGCCCGTGCTGTGTGGTCCTGAAACGGCGCGCCCACCGCGGTGAGCGTGTTGCCGAAGCTGTCATCGCCGGAGAGCACCTGCATCGGAGCCCACGACCCCTCATTGGGCGTGCCCAGCATCAAGAGCCGGGAGCCTTCCTTCGCCATCCATTGATTCCAGGTGTCCTGAGCCACGATCTGCATGGCGCGCGCCAACAGCCCCCCCATGGAATGGGCGAGGATCCGCACGGGCTGGCCGTTCCCCTCCCGTGCCTTCAGAGCAGCTTCGACGTCCCTGCCGAGTCGCTTGGCTTCTTCCTCCAGCGGTTTGCGCCAGTCGTAACTGAATGGAATCACCTCATGGCTTTCTGCCAGGAAGGTGATCAAGGCGTCGTAGGTCAGACCGATCGGGCCATCAGGTTCCACACGGCGATCGGCTGAGTCGGGATACTCCAATTGAGCCAAACCGTTGAACAGCCGCAAGCCGAGCCAGATCCGCTGGTCGTTCACCCGCAGGTGGCTGCCGAGGATGCCCGGTAGCACGAACACGGCGGGTTTCTGGGCCGCAGCTTGGCCTTTCTCCCCTGCGCGTCGTGCTCCCCGCATGCCCTCGCTGGATTCCCCGGCATAGGAGAGGGGACCGATCACGTTCCACACCGCTGGATCGGGTTTCGTCATGCCCGTGACGATCGCGTTCGCGGTGCTTGTGTTGCTGAAGTAGTTGAAATGGCTGGTGGCCCCACTGCGATCGAGCACGTAGGTGGCCCCTGCCGCTCGTGGCGCGCCGCCATACATCGAACGGGTCTGCACCACCAGGTCGTTGTCCGTCCAAAAAAAGGCATCCGCCATCAAGCCCTTGACCCAGGAGCCCACGTTGTTCCCCTGCAGATCGCCGGCCACAACGCGCAGTTCGCCAGGCACCACCTCTTCGGCGTCATGGAGCCAGCGGATCAGGGGGCTGTCCGGCGCCATGACGGCAAGGCCTGGCATGGTGCTTGGGTCGGTGCGCTCCCGGGCGACGCCAGCGAGGAAATCCACCAGCTCAGGCACCACCGGCACCCCCGCCAGGTTGAGGGCCCAGCCCAGCACCGAAACGTAGGCATCCAGCCGTTGACTGGCCAGAAGGGTGCCCCGGGCTGGGCAAGCCACCCGAACGATGCGCTCCACCTTGATCGCATGGCTGTGCATCACGTCGATCAGCTCCTTGAGGAGCCCTTTCTGCCCTTGCCAGTGTTCGCCGCTGAAGTGGCGCTCCGCCGCCGCGTCCAGCCCGCTCAAGTTGGCCGCTCTGGCCAGCACCTCCGCCACCAGGCCACCGCGGGAATGGGTGATCAAGTGCAGCACAGTGCCTTTCGGGCAGGCCCGCGCCAGGGTGAGCGCGTTTTCGATCGGCGAGCGACCGAGGGTGGCATGGTCGAGGGCATACACCCGGTCGTCGTAGTGCTTGAAGAGGCTGTCCACCAGGCCGGCGTGTTGGCCCCAGAGGTTGGCGAAGCCGCTCTCGAAGGTGGTGGAAAAGGTGCCGTGCACGAAGACAAGCGAGGCGGCTCCAGGCGGCGCGGGCGGGAGCATCTCCAGGCTGTTCTGAGGCTTCAATGACGTGAAGGCGTCAGCGCGCAACTTGTAGACCCCCTCCTTGACCCGGCCGTCGAGACGGCGGGCCAGCATTTCAGCGGCCATCTCCTGGGCGTGTTCCTTGAGCCCAAGGACATCGACCGCCTTCAAGACCACGTCGGCGACCAGGCCCCGTGTTCCCCCCTGAGTGTCGATGGAGGCGTTTGCCAAACCCTGCCATTGCAGCTGGGGAGAGACTTCCACTTCCCCGGGCGCCAGCTCCAGTTGAAGCTCTCCTGTTGCGCTCCTGTGGAGACCCCGCGCCTTGGACGACTGGGCCATCAGGAGGTCCCGGGCGGAGTCGGGGTGAAGCACAAGGGATGGTCCGTTCTCGATGGTGAACACCACCACATCCCGCCCCGGCATGGCGCTGATGCGGTGGGTTTCGCCTCCCGCCCTGCGGTTTTCCACACGCACGGAGTCCCTCACCTCCCAGTCCAGTGGCGAAACGAATCCCGACCCCACGCTTTGGGCCCCCACCCCACCCCTGCTGAGCCCTTCTTGGCGCACGCCAGGAATGATGAAGGTGATGGCGCGGTTGTCGGCTCGCTCGTCAGTCATGGCAGGGGATCAAGAGAGCGGGTGGGAGTGGGCTCTCGCCCAGGCAAGCAAGGCTGGGCGGGCTGGCGGCGAGGCGTTCACGCCTTTTGAGCATCTTGGGCCCATGACGGTTCAACATTCCCCGATCCTCCAGCCCATCAGGCAGGTTTTGTAACGACGCCTCCCGGCAGGGTCGGCACCTCTGCCACTTGATCAAATCCACCGCTTGTGCGCAGGGCCTGCCCGATTCGTTGTTCACCTGCCACCAGTGGCGTGTGGTGGAAAATGGCTACGCCTGCCAGCCCTTCCTGGCGGCTGAGGCGCACCATCTGCACCAGGGTGTCGGCATCCAAATCCTGGCCATTGGCCCGCAAGGCCAGGCCCGCCACCACCTGCCGTCGCTTTGCGGCTGTCAGGGGTCGCAGATTGCCTTCCAACACCTGCCTGAAGGCCGCCACGTTGGTGCGGTAAAGCTGGGGCAAGAGCAGATCCACGCTGCCCTCCTGCAACCATGAGGCGCTGTCCTGCATCAGCTGGCTCTGTCCCGTCGGCAGCGGGCAGGGGGAGAGGCACCACAACAATGTGGGACGCACCCGGTGAATCCGCTCTCCCATCTGCCGCACCCATTGGTTGAGACCAGTGCGGCGGAAGTGGCTCCAGCTGGGGTCGTCATCCCTGGCTGCAGGGCTTTTGCCTGTGGCTTGCCGGTAGCGGGCCAAGGTGGGAGCGTCATGGCTGCCGGTGAGGGGCAGCGCGATGTGGTCATCCCCTTGCACCCCATCCACTCCGTAGCGCTCCACCACCTCCATCACCAACGCCGCCAGAAACTCCTGCACATCTGGCTCCAGCGCGTTGAGCCAGCGCAGTCCCCCATGCTCCACCACCTGACCGCGGCGATCGCGAGCCGCCCACTCGGGCCGTGCCGCCAAGAGTGGCCGCGCTGCCCCCACCGGCTCAGCCGCGAAGCCATATTCCAGCCAGGGGATCACCGTGAGGCCCCGCTCTTGGCCGAGATCCACGGCCAGCTGCAGGGGATCCAACCCGGCTTGGGCATGGACCGGGTCTTGGCGGGGCAGGCCAAGACGCTCCATCACCGCGCTGGGCCAGGCCGTGAAACTCTGATTCCACACCGCCGGAAAAATCGTGTTCCAGCCCAGTTCCACCAGCTCATCCAGGGCTTTGGCCAGGGCTTCCCGCGATTGCCAGACCGCGCTGTGGGCGTGGCTGGCGATCCACACCCCCCGCAACTCCCGCAGCGGGGGGCGCGCCTCCCCGCTGGTTGCGCCGCTGATCTTCAACCACCCCGCCGCCACGAATCCCTGCAACCCCCCTGTTTCCACCTGCCACCAATCGCTGCGGGTCTCTCCCCCGGGGCCGTCATAGGTCCCACCGTTCACCGTGGCCGTCACGCTGAGGCTGGTGCCTAACGGCAGGAGCGCCAGACGCTTGGCGGCGGTGTTTGGCTGGCTGCGCAGCGCCACTCCGGCTGGGGCGCTGACACGGGCGATGGGCATGGCTGGTGGGATCGGAGGGGTGGGAGCGCGACCACTCGGCCGCGCCCTTCCATAGCCTGGCCCTGGTTGTCCCCTTCGCATGCCTGCGGATCCCCTTTCCTCCCATGAGCCTCCCCTGCTGGAGGTGGGCCGGCTGGTGGCGGCCCAGGGGCTGCAAGGGGAGTTGCGGGTGTTGCCCCTGAGTGATTTCCCTGAACGGTTCACCGCCCCGGGTCCCCGCTGGTTGCAATCCCGCCAGGGGGCGATCCAACCGGTGGACCTGCGAGCGGGGCGCCTGTTGCCGGGCAAAACGCTCTATGTGGTTCGCCTGGCGGGGGTCGACAGCCGCACCGCAGCGGAAGCCCTGGTGGGTCAAACCTTGCTGGTGAATGCATCCGATCGGCCGGCCCTGGCGCCAGGGGAATTCCATCTCCTTGATCTAGAGGGCCTGCAGGTGAGACTGCTGGCGGATGGCTCCTTGATTGGCACGGTGAAGGATCTGCTTCATGGCGGCAATGATCTGCTGGAGGTGGAGCTGAATGCGGACCAGCGGCGGGTGCTCATCCCCTTTGTGGAGGCCATCGTGCCGGAAGTGCACCTGGAGGAGGGTTGGATTGGGCTGACCCCGCCGCCCGGGTTGTTGGAGTTATGAGGGGCCACCACGCTTTGGCTCTGGCGGCAGATCAGATGGGGACGGTTTTCCTGCTCCCAACCAGCGCTCGGCAGATTGGAAGCATCAGAGATACTCTCTGACGAGAACAGAAGGGGCAACTGCGGAAAGATGGGGGCTAGAAACGGGCGCAAGATCAGCTTTCTTGGCAATTTCCCCCCCCGCCAATGCGGTATCGCCACCTTCACGCGCGACATCCACCAAGCGGTGGCCCAGCAACGGCCTGAATGGAGCACTCCGGTGCTGAGCGTCACCGACCCTGGCTTTCGCTACGACTATCCAGATGTCGTGCGCTTTGAGCTGCCTGAGCGAAGTTTTTCAAGTTATCAGCGCGCTGCGGACTTCATCAATCTCTCCCACACCGATCTGCTCTGCATCCAGCATGAATTCGGGATCTACGGCGGGCCCGCCGGTAGCCATCTCTTGAATTTGATGCGGCGTCTTCGCTTGCCTGTGGTGACCACCCTTCACACCGTTTTAGAAGATCCCAGCAGTGAGCAGCGGCGGGTGATGGATGAGTTGTTGCATCAGAGCGATGCCCTCGTCGTGATGACCCGGCGGGGGCAGGGAATTCTTGACAACATCTATCAAGTTGCCCCCGAAAAGATCCATGTGATTCCCCATGGCATTCCTGATCAACCTTTCGTTGACCCGAATTTTTATAAGGATCAATTTGGTGTCGCCGGCAGGCCAATGATGCTGACTTTTGGTTTGCTCTCGCCCGGTAAAGGAATTGAATATGGCATCGAGGCTCTTCCAGAAATCCTCGCTCGCCACCCCGATCTTGTTTATGTGATTCTCGGTGCCACCCATCCTAATTTGGTTCGGGCGGAAGGTGAAACATACCGCCTTTCTTTGGAGCGTTTGGCCCAAAGTCTTGGAGTGGAAAATAATGTAATCTTTGTCAATCGCTATGTAGATGATCAGCAGCTGATTGAATATATCGGTGCGGCAGATATTTATCTCACGCCCTATCTCAACCCCGCTCAGATCACCTCTGGCACCTTGGCCTATTGCTATGGCGCCGGCAAGGCGGTTGTCAGCACCCCTTACTGGCACGCCGAAGAGCTGTTGGCCGGGGATCGCGGGGTGCTGGTTCCCTTCCGGGATGGCTCCGCCATCGCCGCGGCCGTAGCTGGCCTGCTCAGCGAACCCACGCGCCTCCACGCCATGCGCAAGCAGGCCTATCTGGCGGGTCGCGACATGGTGTGGAGCGCAGTGGGGGAGCGCTACGCCCAACTCTTTGAGCGCTTGCTGGAGGCGGGGGAAGGCCGGGCCCGCACCTTGCGGCCTGCCGCCACGCTCGCGGTGGAAGGGGCCGAGCTTCCGTTGTGGCGCTTTGAACATCTCGAGGCGATGGCCGATTCCACAGGGGTGTTTCAACACGCCGTCCACAGCGTCCCTGATTTCAACCACGGCTATTGCACCGACGACAACGCCCGCGCTTTGCTGTTCACCGCCCAGCTTGAGCATTTGGGGGAACCCCTGAACGGCTTGCACAAGCTTCAATCGGCCGCTGCGGCTTTTTTGCACTACGCCTTCCTGGCTGACACAGGCCGCTTTCGCAATTTCATGGGTTTTGATCGGCGCTGGCTCGAAAGCGTGGGCTCAGAAGACAGCCATGGCCGCGCCCTCTGGGCCCTCGGTGCCATCGTTGGCCGCACTGAGCAAACCAACCTCCGCAACTGGGCTGCCCGCTTGTTCGAGCAAGCCCTGCCCGTGCTGGAAGGCTTCACGTCGCCGCGAGCCTGGGCGTTTGCTGTGCTCGGGCTGCATGAATACTTGCGGGTGCTCCATGGTGATTTGCTGGCAGACCGTTGGCGTCTGGATCTCTCCGAACGGCTGTTGGCCGCCTTCGCCAGCCATGCCACCAGCGACTGGCCTTGGCTGGAGCCGATCGTCAGCTACGACAACGCCCGCCTTCCGCAAGCCCTCATCCTTAGTGGTCGCTGGCTGCAGCGCCACGACATGTTGACGGTGGGTCTGCAAGCTCTCCGCTGGTTGCAGCAGGCCCAATCAGCCTCCGAAGGCCATTTCCGCCCGATTGGTTCGGATGGCTTTTGGCTGCAAGGCAACCTTCCCCCCACCCACGATCAGCAGCCTCTGGAAGCCACCGCCAGCGTGGCGGCTTGCATTGAGGCTTTCCATGCCACGGGCGATGAGCATTGGCGTCAGGAGGCCATCCGTAGTTTTGAGTGGTTTTTGGGCCGCAATGACCTGCACCAACCTCTCTACGATGCCAGCAACGGAGGCTGTTTTGACGGGCTGCAACCCACCGGTGTGAATCGCAACCAGGGGGCTGAATCCACCCTTTCCTTCCTGATGGCCCTAGCCGACATGAAGCTGCTCACCAGCGAAGACGTCACCATCCATCCATGAGCGAACGCCTTGCGGCTTTGGCGGCAACCCTCCCCCTGGAGCGGCTCCCCCTCCATTTGGAGCCCGATCCCCGCAGGGTGTTGTTGCGTCCCTTCCTTCCCACCTTGGTCGTCAAGCCCACGGGCAGCCCAGGCCACGTGGAGCGCTTGGAGTGTCTGATGCAGCGCCTCTCCGCCCTTGATGCCTCCACGTGCGACCTGGAGCTGGAGCGCCTGAGGCAGCGCTTCGGCGTGCGTCACCGCACCCTGGAGAGGCTCGCCCAACAGCGCTGGCAGGATGTGCTTGCGCCGCTTCAACCCCAGCATCCCCTTTCGGCTGAGCAACAGCTGCTCCTGGGGTATTACCTCACCCACGAATACTCACTGGAATCGGCAGCCCTCTTCAACCCTTCCCTTGTGCCCCATCCTGTGCAGGGCGGCCTGGCGCCTGGCAGTCTGCGGGTGGTGCTCAGCCTCCGGGCCACCGGAGAAGGCCACATCTCCTCGATTGAGTTTCGAGGCGGGGTGATCAGCGCCGAAGGGCAGATGCAATTGGATGCCGTCTCACCCTTTGTCTTTCAAGGGGAGATCACCAGCCTCCATGGCAGCGACGACCACTACCAGGTGAGCTACAACCCGGAAAGCCTCCTCAGTGAAAGGGTGCTCTTTCCGGTGACAGCCCGGGAGAGCAACGGACTGGAGGATGCACGCTTTGTCCGGCTGGAAGGGGAGGAGCCGCGCTATTTGGCCACAGCCACCGCCTACGACGGCCAGGGAATCCACAGTCAGCTGATCGAAACCACGGATTTCCGCCGCTTCGAGTTGCGCCCCCTTCAGGGCTCGGCCATCCGCAACAAGGGCCTGGCCTTTTTCCCCCGGCGCGTCAACGGGGCCTGGTTGATGCTCGGCCGCCAAGACAGCGAGAACATCCATCTCATGAGCAGCGATCAGCCCGATTGTTGGCATGAGTCGCAGGTCTTGCTTCGCCCCCAAGAACCTTGGGAGTTCATTCAACTCGGCAACTGCGGGTCTCCTTTGGAAACGGAAGCCGGCTGGCTTGTGCTCACCCATGGCGTGGGGCCGGTGCGCGAATACTGCATCGGTGCGGCCCTGCTCGACCTTCACGATCCTTCTCGGGTGATCGGGCGCCTCAGGCAACCCCTGCTGCGGGCTGCCGATGATGAACGCGATGGTTACGTCCCCAACGTGGTCTATAGCTGTGGCGGGTTGATCCATGCCGATCACCTCTGGCTTCCCTATGCGGTCTCCGACCGGTCCACCAAGTTGGCTCGCGTGGCCCTTGCCCCCCTTTTGGAGCTCCTGCAGCACTCCCCCCCGCGAGCGGAGCTGGTCTCTGCTGTTGGAGTTGGATAGATCAGATCAGCCGCCTGTCGCGCTTCGCTGAGCAGCCGATAGAGCACCTTTGGTGAACTCTGCAGGAGCTTGATCCACTCCGAAAGGTAAGCCGCGTGGTTGCTCACATTGCTTCCAATCTCCAGTCGATCGCCGAGCAGCACGGCACCGAGTTCTGCCACCAGTTCTTCTCTGGCATAGGCCATGCTGCCCATGGCCGCGCTGAGATCTCGCTTGAGCCTGGCCGGATGGCCCGTGCTGTGGAGAGCCTCATGGGCCCAGGTGGCATAGAAGGCTGCGGCGGAGTGGAAGGCGCAACGATCGGGCAACTGGATTCGGTCATCGTGGGGGTTGTAGTAAGCCCGGTTGCCCCCATGGTTGATGGGTACGGCCCAGGCCTGCAGCACGGCCTCCGCTTTGGCCAGTCTTTCCGGTTCCGCTTTTCTGGAGAGCTGATCGGCTGCCTGACGAGCATTGATCAGCTCTGCCAGGGCTCCTCCTTCCAGATCCCCGGCATTGAACAGGGGGAGGGGCACACAACGCACCCAGGGTCGCTCCTGGCGATGCTCAACGGGCCGCCCCTCTGCCGAGTTGGCCGTGGGCGAGGCGGTTTGTGCAGCGGGAGCAGCGCTTTGCTGCCTCACCAGGGGCCGCAACACTGTGACAGCCTTGCTCCCCTTTTTCGGCAGAAGGCCATGGGCCCGTGCCTCGGCTGCTCCACACCAGTAGGGCAGCGAGGCTCCATGTTGGTGCATGCCGATCGTCAGCAGGATGGGGTTGGCGCCTTGGTAGGGCCTGCCTGAGATCAGATTGACGTGATGGCCGCTGATGTTGCCATCCCATTCCTTGCGCCAGGGGGCCGTTCCGCCCTCCATCAGGCTGATCAGGGAGGACACCAGCTTGTCTTCGCCCGCCGGAACGGCAGGCAAGGAATCGGTCGCCATGGTGACAGGAGCGCAAGATCAAGGAAGAGCAAGGAAGGCCAATGGCCCGCCCGATCTCTTGCTCATTGCGTGCCACCCACCGTCACCCCCCGAGGTGGCCCCAGTCGGTCACTGGCTCAATTCGCGCCTGAGATGGAAATAAAGGTGTTCGGGATCCTTGTATTGCCTAGGCATGCATGCATGCAGTGTGGTGAGCCGGTGCCAGCAGACGCTCCGCTTGATTTGCTCCATCGTTTTTTCCTCCCTGATCAAGATCCGCATGGCCTTGCAGTACATGGGATAGCCAGCTTGCAGCTCCCCGATGGTGAGGGTGGATGAGGGGGCCTGACCCATGGCACTGCATCGGAGACATCTCACAGCATGGACCGGCGCCTGGCGGGGGGGCTGCCCCCGTTTGGGGGCAATCTCAGGCCTGTGGCTTCAAAGTTGCACCATGCCGCAACGCATGCCTTTGAGCACAGCTTGGAGTCGGTTGTTCACGCCAAGGGTCTGGAGCAGGCGTTTGCTGTAGGTGTGAGCTGTTTCTTCACTGACCATCAATTGCTTGGCAATGTCGCGATCGCTCAAGCCGCTGGCCAGAAGATCCAACACCTGATACTCCCTTGGCGTTAGCCGCGGACAACTCAGATAGGGCAGCTGGCCTGTGCGCAAGGAGGGGCTGCGGTAGGAGTGTCCCCCCATGACCGAGAGGACAGCGGCCTTCAAAGGTTGCTGGTCCTCGACAAAATCAGCCTCCGCAACCACTGCTTCAAGCCATGGGGCTTCCACATATTCAGCGGGAATCACATCGCCAAGGGCAAGCACGACACAGTGCAGCTTTGGATGACGTTGCTTGGCAAGGCGAACCAACTCGAAGCCGTTGCCGGATTCAAGGTAATCTGTACAAATCAGCAGCTCATATGGAGGCTGTGAATCTGCATCAAAATAGGCTAAACAGCTGTTCTGATCCGTGACAGCACAGGTGATTGTGTTGAGATCTCCAAAACTTTGGCAGACAGCCCTGAGTAAGAATCGTCCTTTCATCGCCACGGCGATTCTCCCAGGTATCTCAACCGAAAGGAGCCCCTCCTCAGACGATCCTGCCTCTGCTGTCAGGAGGTAGGGAGTGAAATCCATTGAAAATTAGTCGTCGTAGACGAGGCAATGGATGTCGGATGGGTTGAGATCACAGAACACTTCCATGGGAGATGGAGCTTCTGTCGCTTCGGGATGACGCTGTTGGAAATCTTCCAAGTCACGAATTTGTTGATGAAGCTTTCGTAACGTTGCTTCATCCCCATTGGTTTGTGCTGATGCCAATGCCGAGCGGTAGCTCTGGAGTTGATCAGCGATTGTGGCCATGGATCCTTTTGCTCCTGATGGGCCCCGCGATTCGGAGCCTGGCACAGATCTGAATGTAGCGATCAGCAGGGCAGGGTTGCGTTATCGACCAGCCAGGTACATGTGCTCATTTCCCGTGGGCCTGTGGGGGTCACGGTCGATTTCGAGCGATGGCAGGGCCGGATCGGCAGCTTGATCAGAAATTGCTGACCGATCCGCCCCCCGTGTTCTGCGAACAGCCCGCCAAAAACCCCCAAACCTTGCAACTAGCGTCTTCAGGCATCAGGGAGCGCTGACAGAGGGAGCCCAAACACTCCTTTGTCAGGGAAGATTGTGAAGTTTTTACAAAGCCGCTGATGGGTGCGCCTGGATTTGCAAAAAATGCCCTCGCACAAATGCGTCTCAGCCAGCTGCGGGAGCTGGCCCGACGCCTGGGCGTGGGGCGCTACAGCGGCATGCTCCGCGACCAGCTGATCGCCTCCATTCAGGTTCGAGCGGCCAAAGTTGACGCCAGCCCATCTGTTCCACCCTCTCCAGAGCCTCTCTCCCAGTCCTCTGACGCGGTGGCGATTTCCGTTGGTCAACCTGTCGAATCCCCCCGGTCGCTGGAGGCCATCCCCCTCCCTACTGCCGCTGCAACCCAGCCCACTTCCCTCCCAACAGAGCTGGTTCCGCTTGTCTCGTTGCCTGAGGAAGCAGCAGCCAACCCGCCTGCACCCGGCCTCGAGGTCGCCAGCCCAGCTGCGCCTGCCACCTGGGTTGCCTTGCTGTCGCGTGAGCCCCAGTGGGCCAGCGTTTGCTGGAGCATCAGCCCAGCTGACCGTGAACGGGCGCTCGCGGCTGGCGGCCAACAGCTTGCTCTTCGTCTCACCGATGTCACCGACCCTTCTGACTTGAGCGGCCGGCCCCACATCCTGCAGGAGGTGCTTGTGGATTCCGGCGCAAACGAGTGGCACCTGCCCGTTCCCTTGGGAGGCAGGGACTACCGCGTTGAACTGGGCTACCGCATTCCCACGGGAGGCTGGTATTCGCTTGCGCTCTCAACGGTGGCCCGCATCGAACCCGAAGCTGAGATTCCCCTTGCCCCATTTGCACCCTTCAGCCTCATTGAGGTGGAGGGAGATGCCAGCCAGCCCAGCGCTGTGCTAGCTCCAGGCCTGCATGAGCGGCTTTATCAACAGGCCAGTGCCGGACGTTTGCGGATCCGTCAGGGTTCAGAAGCATTCCATGAGCAACACGATCAGTTGAGCAGTGCTGCTGGCGGTCAACTGTCCGGCGTGGGTGGGGCCTGGGCGAGCGGTCGCGAAGCTTCGGGCGCAGGCATGCCATCCAGGCAGCGGAGCTTTTGGTTGGTCGCAGATGCGGAGCTGGTGGTGTATGGCGCCACTGATCCTGCTGCCACCCTCACGGTTGGCGATCAAGTGACGCCATTGTCTAAAGACGGCACATTCAGATTGCACACGGCGTTTCCTGATGGTGAGCAGAATTACCCAATTCGAGCTCTCGCTGCCGATGGTGAACAGCAACGCTCGATCACCATCGATTTTCGCCGCAGCACTCCCCATGCCAGAGTGAACACCAAGGAAAATGCAGTTCCAGAATGGTTCTAGGCACTTCCCTACACAGTTAGCTCAGCTCTTTTCCCTTAGGATGGTTGTGCAAACAGTGACGCACTCTCCATCATCAAGTGAACACTGACTGATGCACTCGAAATAGGCTTCGACGGCATCGCCTCCCCCGTCGAAGCCTTTCATGTAATCCAATTCCTGGCTGCTCTCACTGCCGAACGCTTCGGATGAATGGCTGGCTGAGTTGAAACGCGTCATCGGAGCGAAGGGGGGAGTTGATAGATCCAACGTATCCGTGTTGAACTTCTGACACAAGCAAATTAAGCAGAGCTACCTAGCTTTTGGTTGAGAACTGTAAAGCCTCTCATTTTTGAGGCTCGCCTGCCTCGCCGCCTAGTCTCTCAATGGCAATCCGGAGTGATGGGGCCAGGGGCCTGTGCTGCTCGATGGCAGGACTCCAAATCAGGCCCGTTTGCAGCTCTGCCAACGAAGCAAGCAATAGATCTTGTCCCTCTTGCAACTGAAGGCTGTTGAGGGGCTCCTGGAGGGAGGTCAGAAAGAAATGAGCAACACGCTGGTGGTTCCTGTGCTCGAACCAGTAGGTGACCTTACCGGCCTTCCAGCGGATTTCCTCGAATAATTCACGCCTGAGGGCTTGTTCAGGGGATTCACCCGTCTCCAGGTGGCCACCAAACAAGCCCCAGCAGCCCGGCGCCACGATCCAATCCAGATCATCCCGGAGTTGGAGCAGCCATTTGCCTTGTTGCTCCACCATGGCCAGCGCCACTTCAAGCATCTCAGCTGGGCGGAATGCCGCCGCTTAGGAGCACGCGTTGCATTGGTGGAGGGGCAGGATCCTGCCCCCGGTGTTGTAGATCGGCATGGACGAGTTCCTCGGCCTCACTCCTCCTCAGAAGAGCCAGCAGGCACCAAACGGATCTGCTTGCGACCGAGCTTGATTTCGAATTCATCTCCTGGGTTGAGGTCGAGCAGGGCTGTATAGGCTTTGCCCACCAGCAGATTGCCGTTGCCCTGCACAGTGGCCACATAACTGAGTTTGCGGCCCGCTTTCCCCTTGCCAGAGCCGTGTTCAGCAAGGTTGACACCTTTCGCCTCCAGGAGTGCTTCATAGAAGGCGGTGAAGTTAAGACGCTCGGTGCCATCCTTCTTGGTGCTGACGTAGCCGCAGCTGCGCACCAGCTCAGATTTGGAGACATCACCCAGCTCCTTCACTTTGCTGAGAAGGTCTGCTCCAGTCAACATGATTCGTTCCCCATAGAACATTCGTAGTGTAACGAGTCGAGGGGTGTTTCGGCTACTGGATGGCGCTTGAAAGTTCGGCAACTGATCCGCAAACGAGAGAGCAGCATGGCTGGGCTCAAAACAATTGGACTCGCCTGCATCACCAAACTCCGCTTGTGGGAAGAGGTTTCGATGCGTTGCACCTTCCTCGCCATCACCCTGTTGGGCTGTTGGCACGACAAAGACAACAGTCTCCACCGGACAGCATTCCTAACCTTTGTCAAAATCGGAGGATGCCCAGCCCTCAGCCGGGCCAAAACCATTGTGATTCCTTCTTCCTCGGCTCCTGGCCAGGCTTTCTGCGAGCCTGATCAGATGTGCTCTGTTGCTGGTAGCACTTGACGGAAGCCACCGTGGCCCACCACTTTCAGGGGCGTGCCAAAAAGCGAGCTGAGAGGTCCATCTTGCAGCATTTCAGCGGCTGAACCATCCCCTACCACAGCTCCCCTGTTGAGCAGCACAACACGGTTGATTTCCGGCAGGATTTCCTCGATGCGATGGCTGACCAGGAGAAGGGTTGTGCCCTTGCGGGCCAAGCTGCCAAGCTGATCGAGAAGTTGATGCCTGGCTTGGATGTCCAGCCCATTCGTGGGTTCGTCCAGCACCAAAACTTCCGGGTGATGCACCAAGGCGCGGGCGAGCAACAACCGCCGCCGCTGGCCCTCGGAGAGCTCCTGAAAGGGTTGATCGGCTAGATCAGCCAATCCCATCTGCGCCATCAGATCTCTTGCCCTCTCGCGTTGTCGGGCCTCTGGCTGCTGGCCTCTCCCCAACCCAACGGAGCCAAACAAACCTGAGAGCACCACATCACGCGCTTGGACATCGCCGCGGTATGTGGTGGGTTGATCCTGGCCAAGCACCCCGATGCGCTTGCGCAGGTGCCAAAGATTGATGGTTTCTTGACCAAACAGGCGCAGCCACGAACCCTCCCGCACCACGGGATAGAGCTCCCTCGAGAGGAGCTTGAGAAGGGAACTTTTCCCTGATCCATTGGGCCCCAGCACAACGGTGTGCTCGCCTTGCAGGAGGGAGAGGGAGAGGGCGTGAAACACCTGGCGTGAACCGAGCCAGGCTTCCACGTCCTTCATTTCAAGATAGGGAGTGCCTTTGGCCATTCCTTCACCAACGTGAGCCTGGCTGAGTCCACTCTGCTTGCCCAAAAGAAGCCTGCCGCTCATCGCTGGCGGCGCACCCGATCCGTTGGCCAGCCAAGCACATCTGAGTCGCCTCAACCCTGCGACGGGGCTTCGCGAGCATCCGCACCGGCGGATCCGCAAGAGGCTTCACTGTTGCTGAGGGCATGGGACCGTTGGGGTCACGATTGTTGCAGCCAGCAAGGGTTGATAGGCCCTGGGATTCGTGACGCACGCTCCCTGCAGTCTCCGGGCATGAACAGCCAGCTTTTTACCACCGCTCTTGGGAGCCTGCTTTGCCAGTGATGCACCGGCAATCAACTCAACTGCCAATTGAGCGATGAAAACAATTCTACCGATGGTCGATCGGATCGTTAGCCGCCTGAGAGTTTGGATGGCGCGTCGAGGGATCCACCCTCTGACGCCGCGTCTGCCAAACATGTCCCGATCCCCCCGTTGAGGCCGCTCATGGCTGAATGGTGGCCAGGGCAGCTCTGCCTCTTTCCATCACCACTGGTGGCAGGCTGATGAATCCCAAGCTCTCCGCCATGGCCTGGGCGGGCTCAGACAGGGCGTAGCTGAACACCTTGTTGAGGGTGCCGTGCCGAGGTCCGTTGCCTGTCTTGTAGAGAAGAATCCAGCTGAAGGTCACGATTGGATAGCCCACGGAAGGGTTGGGATTGCTACCGGTGAGCTCCGGCCCGAGATCGATGGAGGCCAGGGCCTCCCGCTCGCTCTGGGCCGTGGGTTGCACCACACGGCCGGCGGCGTTGCTGAGGGCGGCGGCCTGCAGGGGAGGCTTGACAAAAGCTTGTTCCACGTAGCCCAGGGCACCATCCACCTGATTGAGCTGGGCCGCGACGCCCTCATTGCCTTTGGCACTTGTGCCTACAGGCCATTTGACGCTTTTGCCCGCCCCGATCTGTTGCTTCCAAGCGGGATCAATGGCTGACAGATGGGCGGTGAAATTGGCGGTGGTGCCTGATCCATCTGAGCGCACCACCACCTTGATGGGCTTGGCGGCACAGCCCAACTGGCTGTAGTTATTGATCTTGCCCTGAAAGATGGCCACCAGTTGGGCTTGGCTGAGCTTCAGCTCGCAGCCCTTGTGCTGGTAAGCCACGGCAATGGCCCCCGCTGTCAACGGAATCTGCACAACTCCCTGCGGCACCTTGGCAATCTCTTCTGCCTTCATTGGCACGTCGCTGGCCGCAAAATCCACCGTTTTCGACACCAGCTGCCGCACGCCTGCCCCCGATCCCACGGATTGATAGTTCACCCGCAAGCCCTGGCTTGAGAGCTCTTGGAACCAGCGCTGGTAGATGGGGGCGGGGAAGGATGCCCCAGCTCCGTTGAGGGTGCTTGCGGGCCCGCAGCCTGCCAGCGAGAAAGAAAGGCCTGCGGCCATCGTGCCGGCCACGATCTGTTGAAGGCGGCCACGGCGACCGGAGGACGAGAAAGGCATGGGAGAGATGCATGCAGCTGGAACCTAGACAGAACGGGGGAAGCTTTTTTGCAAATCACGTATTTTTTTAAAATCCACTTCTTTTTCATTGTTTTGACAGGCATCTGACCCGACAAATGAGATTTAAATAAACCTTTGCTAGCCCCATCACAAGCCCTGCAAGTCAGCCCATGGGGGCCTGAGCAGATAAGAAACGTGAAGAGTCTTTTTAGTGGCGGATTCGCTACAGATTGCCGCTCGCAGATGGGCCAGCGTTCGGCGATGAACATTTCCACCCCCGGGTTTTCTTCAGAACCCACCCCTCCTGCTTTCTCGGCGCCAGCTTTGCCGCTTCGCTACGTCGAAGTGCAAGCAGCCCTGGCTGCGGTGACCCGGGAATCGCAGCAGCGGCGCCATCTCTCCGCCGAGGAGCTTGAGATGATCAACATTCGCATGGCGTGGCTGACGCAAGCCCTGGCCGACGAAACCGTGCATTGATGGTACGTTTGTACTATGCTGGGTGTTCCTGCCTTGCGCCGTCCTTGTTGTGCCCCTGGCCACTGTTCTGATCGACGGCAACAACTTTTACGCCTCCTGTGAGGCGGCGCTCGACCCCGCCGTTGTGGGCAGGCCCTTGGTGGTGCTCTCCAATAACGATGGTTGCATCGTCTCTCGCAGTGCGGAAGCCAGGGCTCTTGGCATTCCCATGGGCACGCCCTTGTTTCAGGTGCAACGCCAGCTGGAGCGCCATGGCGTGATCGTGCGCAGTTCCAACTACAGCCTTTATGGCGATATGAGCCAGCGGCTGATGGCCACTCTTGAGGCCTGGGTGGAAGAGCTGGAGATTTATTCCATTGATGAGGCGTTTGGTTTGTTGCACCGGCCCCTCGGCCGCGATGGAGCCAGTGCCGATCTCACCGCTTGGGGGCTGGCCCTGCGTCAGGCCGTGCGTCAGCAGCTGGGGCTGCCTGTGGCTGTTGGCATTGCCCCCACCAAAGTGCTCGCCAAGGTGGCCAATCGTCTGGCGAAACACGCTGTCTCCCTGCGTCAGCAAGCTGTTTTTGATTTGGGCGCCGCCGCTGATCCCGATTCCTGGCTGGAAACCATCGCCATCGAAGAGGTGTGGGGCATCGGCCGCCGTCTCTCCCGCTGGTGTCGCCTGCGGGGCATCAGCACGGCTCGTCAACTGCGCGACATGCCTTCAGCAGAATTGCGGCGCCGTTGCGGTGTGGTGGGCCTGCGCCTCCAGCGGGAATTGCAGGGGCATTCCTGCCTGCCCTTGGTGGCTCTGCCACCCGCCAAGAAGGAAACCTGCGTCAGTCGCAGCTTCAGTACACCCATCACCACGGTTGGCGAGCTGCGCCAGGCAGTGGCCACCTACCTCAGCCGCGGGGCAGAAAAATTGCGCCGTCAGCGGCAATGTGCCAATGCCATCACGGTGTTTGTGCGCAGCAGCCCCTTTTCTGGCTCCCCCTTCTACAGCAACGCAGCCACCGTTGCCCTTCCCGTGGCGAGTGACGACACCGCCGTGCTTCTGGCCGCTGCCCTTCCCCTGGCAGAGCGGCTGTTTCGGCCCCATCACCCCCTGCAGAAAGCGGGTGTGCTCCTCCAGTCCCTCCAGCCGGCTCACCAGCTGCAACACCATCTGTTCACGCCCATGACACCCTCCCATCAGGAGCGGCGCCAGGCCCTGCTCGCCGCCATTGATGCCCTCAATGCCCGCTATGGTCGCGGCACCGTTCAGTGGGCCGCCTGTGGTCTGCACGCCAGCTGGGCCATGCGTCGCTCCCGCCTCTCGGGTTCGGCAACCACCCGGCTGAGGGATGTGCCTTTGGTATGGGCCTAGTTTCTGCTGCTATTCAATAAAGTGGCGATTTGATTGCGGCCATTGCTTTTGGCCAAATGGAGAGCCTGTTCGGCTCGCAGGAGCAGATCGCTAAACGTCTTGTCCTCCGAACCGAGGCAGGTGAGCCCACCGCTGATGTGCAAGTGCACATCGGAATGGCTGTGGACACCTGGCATGGTGCTAACGGCGTGGCGAAGGGTCTCAGCGGTTTGCAGGGCTTGCTCAGGGGATGTATCCACCAGAAGCAGGGCGAACTCCCCATCACCAAGGCGACCAGCAAAATCTTCCTCTCGCAGAAATTGGCGGGTCATTTTGCAGACATCTGCCATCACCTCGTCGCCGGCATGATGCCCCCAGCGGTTGTTGACGGCACGGAAGTTATCAAGATCAAAGAGCAACAGGGATAAGTCTTGTCCTTCGGTCATGGCCCGTTGAAACTCTTGTTCAGCGATGCGCAAGAACTGTTGGCGTATGGGCAGGCCAGTGACCGGGCAGAGAAATCTCTGACGCCGCAAGTCCAGCTCGCGCATCACAAGCTGCGAGAGCAATTCCAATTGACGAATTTGAACGGCGGTCGGCTCCATCGGTTGGCAGTCGATCACACACAAGGTGCCCAGGTTGTGACCACTGCTGCTGCGCAGCGGGGCGCCAGCGTAGAAACGGATTTGCGGCTCGGAGGTGACGAGGGGATTGTTGGAAAAGCGTTCATCTTTCAGGGCATTGGGCACCACCATCACAGAGTTGCCCATGATCGCGTGGGCACAGAAGGCGACGCCCCTGGGGGTTTCCCTGATGTTGAGACCCTTCTCGGCAAGAAACCATTGACGATTGGCTGTCACCAATGAAATGGCAGCGATCGGCACGTCAAAGATGAGGCAGGCCAGTTCCACCAATCGATCCAGGTGGATGTCACTGCGGTTGCCGAGCAGGCCAAACCGCTCCAGATCCCGCAAGCGCTCTTCCTCATCACTCGGGATGGGGAACGGCTCCAAGGGGGAGGGCGAGGCAGGGCTGGACATGGGGCCCCTACACAACGCTTCACCCTAAGCGGCAAGAGAGGAAACGTTTGCTTGCCCGCACGATGCAGCAGGCCCCGCCATCAGGGAGTTTGGACGATTTCCACAAGATCTGAGCGGCGGTGTTGATCCAGGTCCTCGAGGTGGCGGCGCTCGGCGTAATACTCCGCTTGCAGACGCAGGGCATCTCGATTGAGATCATCAAACAGGCCTTGCAGCCTCGTCTCCATGTCCTCCCCAGCGGTGGAGGGGCTGGCAGCGGTGTTCTCGCTCTCCAAAAGCCTTGCCAAGCATTGCTCCAGAGTGCACAGTCGCTGGCTGTGCCAGGTGTCGAGCAGATGGCGGCAGCGCTTCTCAACGGCCAGTCGGGCTCGGCTGGCAATGGCGCCGCGCAGATGCAGCAGGGGTTGGTGGAAGGACTGCCGCTTCAGCTCGTTGGGCTCCAACAGAGGCATGAAACGGTCCAAGGACGCAGATTCCTCCATGGCTAGCTGATTGGTGAGCAGTTGGAGGAGGGGCAGATCCCCGAGGTCATGGCCCGGATCACTGCCGCGACTGATGGCTTCCAGGCGGGGCGCCCCGAGATGCCCCTCCTCGAGCTCGGAAATCGCAGCCCAGAGCTGACGATGGTGCTGCAGGCAGAAATCCTCCTGTTCCCAACTCCGCAGGTGCTGACGGATCTCTCCGCGAAGTTGGGGACAATGCAGGTAGAGCTGAAGAATTTCCCCCTCCGCCCGCTCCTGGATCCCCACCGCCGCGGGGGTCTCCCAGCGGCTGGCGCGCCCATGCCAGCGCTGGCCTTTCACCTGTTGCCGCAGATCGTTTTCCAGCTGGAGGGTGAGTCGCGCCTGGCCGCCTGAGAGACGTTCAGCCACCTTTTGCAGGTAGCGGCTGCGCACCGCGCTCTGGGGCAGTTTGCCGAGCAGGGCCACCAGGGCCGCTACGGCCTGCTGAAACTGATCGTTGCGGGAAAGATCACGATCCTCCAAGACCTGATCGATCTGCCAATCCAGCCAGAGGGGCGCCGTTTCCAACAACGCCCGGTAACTCCCCACCCCATGGGCCCGCAGGAACTCATCGGCATCTTTCCCCGCAGGCAGTTGCAGCACCCGCAAATCCACCTGCCCTTGGAGCGCGAGGTGTTCCACCTCGCCGATGGCCCGTTCGGCTGCGCGAACGCCTGCCCGGTCGGCATCGAAGTTGAGCACGAGCCGTTTGCTGTCGCAGCAGCGGCACAGCTGGGTGATTTGTTGGCGGCTCAAGGCTGTGCCCAAAGCGGCTACCGCATGGGTGACACCAGCGGCATGGAGGGCGATGGCATCGAAATAGCCCTCCACCACCACCGCCAGATCGGCCCGGCGGATGGGATCGGCGGCGCGATCCAGGGCGAAGAGGTGGTGCCCCTTGGCAAACACTTCGGTTTCAGGGGAGTTGAGATATTTGGGCTCGGCGCCGTCCAGGGCGCGCCCGCCGAAGCCGATCACCCGCCCCTGCCGGTCGCGGATGGGCACCATCACCCGATGGCGAAAGCGGTCGTAGAAGCCCCCACCCCCTTTGCGGGGCACCACCAGGCCCGCCGCCTCCAACACCTCGGGGCCGAAACCCTCCACGGTGGAGAGGTGGGCGAGCAGACCATCCCAACGTTCAGGGGCGTAGCCCAGCTGGAAATCGGCAAGGGTGGTTTCGCTGAGGCCCCGTGTGTCCTTCAGATAGCGCAGGGCGTCCGCCCCCTCGGGGCTGCGGAGTTGGGCCTGGTACCAGCCCGCCGCCAGGCTGAGCACACGGTGCAGGAGGTCGCGGCGGGAGAGTTGCTGGCGCAGTCTTTCTTGCTGGGGCCCTTCGAGGGTCTCCACCGGCAGCTGGTAGCGGCGCGCCAGATCGAGCACGACATCGCTGAAGGTGGCGCGCTGAAACTCCATCAAAAACTTGATGGCATTTCCCCCGGCCCCGCAAGAGAAGCAGTAGTAGATCTGCTTGGCCGGCGACACCGTCATCGAGGGGGAGGTGTCGTCGTGGAAGGGGCAGATGCCAACGAATTCCCGACCCTTCTTCTTCAACACCACGTGCTCGCCCACCACATCCACGATGTCGGCGCGCTCCTTGACGGCTTCGATCGTGCGCGGGTGCAGGCGGGGGAGAGCCAAGCGCAAGACTGCCAAAGTTGCTCCCCATTGTGAGGGGTGGGTCCAGGGCAGAGCCCTGGCTCATCCTGTGGAACGGCTGCTGTCGCGCAGGGCCAGGGGATAGGTGAGCCACTCCTGTTCGCCCTCCGGGGCCCGGCCCGCGGGCCGGGCCAGCCGCCAGCTTTCCCCTCGCGCGCCCCGCTCCAGGAAGATCTCAAAAGGAGCATCCACCCGGAAGGGATCCCTGCCGAGGCGCCAATCAAACCGACCAGCGATGCGCAAACCACTGGCTTGCCCGATGGTCACCGGCTCTTGCTCCTCCACCCGCACCCGGCTCACCAGAGGCGCGCCCACGCTCTCCAAGCTGAGTGCTTGGGCCACATCCGCCTGGGTGAGCTGGATTTGCAGGGCCAGGGCGTTCAGCAAGGTGCCTTGCGGTGGGCCGTTGGGGGAGACGCAGCCGGCCAAGCCAACACTGAGAAGGCCCACGAGGACGACGGACCAAAGGTGTTGAGTCCCCCTCCGCCTCCACCTTCCTCCCCATCGCAGCAGGGTTGTGGCGGCTTCTCTGACGCAGCGTTCGAGCACGATGGCAGAGCTCACTGGCTAGACGCTAGCGATCCCTGCCCCTTGGCAAGCAGGGCACCATGGAGGCGGTTTCAGGGGATCCATGATCGGTTGGTTGCAGGGCGAACTTGTGGATGCCTGGGAGCAGGCCAGCCGCTGGGGCTTGCTTCTCAACTGCCATGGCGTGGGTTACGAGGTGCAAGTGAGCCAGAGGCACTGGGCCCGCCTGCCCCCAGCGGGCCAACGGCTGACGTTGCATGCGCACCACGTCGTTCGTGACGATGCCTGGACTCTGTTTGGTTTCGAGAGCCGCCAGGAGAGAGATCTGTTTCGGGAATTGGTGGCTGTCAATGGTGTCGGCCCCCAGATGGGTTTGGCCCTTCTCGGCACGATGGGAGCCGAGGCGCTGGTGACGGCCATCATCGAAGCGGATGGGCGGCTGCTGACCCAGGCGCCAGGGGTGGGCAAACGCACGGCTGAGCGACTGTGCTTGGAGTTGAGGGAAAAACTGCTTGAGCGCTTTGCTTCCCTTGCATCGGGCTTGGCGGTGGCTGCTCCTGGGGACGGCGAAGGGGCGTCTGGCTGCGGGGATGGGGCCCTCCTCCATGGCGATGAGGTCCAGCGCACATTGAGCGCCATGGGCTACGACAAGCTGGAGATCCTCTCGGCTCTCAGGGCGGTGGCGGCCAAGGGTCTGGATCCCACGGCCGATCCGGAACGGTGGCTTGGCGATTGTTTGCGCTGGTTGTCCCGCACGGCCGCCTGAGGGAGGCCTGACGGCCGCACGGTAGAGTTGATCATTGATTGCAAAAAGCTGGCGCAGATCATGCCGCTACCCACGATCCGCAAACAGGAGCTCATCAATACCCATCAGCAACACGGTACCGATACCGGATCTGTGGAAGTGCAAGTGGCCATCCTCAGTGATCGGATCAGCCAACTCAGCAGCCATCTGCAGAAAAACATCCACGACTTTTCCTCACGCCAGGGATTGTTGAAGATGATTGGCCGGCGCAAGCGTCTGCTCGGCTACCTCCGCCATCAGAGCGAAGAGCGCTACGCCGCCTTGATTGAAAAGCTCGGCATCCGCGGTTGATCTGCGATGGCGCCTGATCGCCAACGTCGCGCATCCAGCAAAGGGAAGCAGGCTCGCCCCACGCCGGCCAAGCCAGGCAGGGGGTTGGGTTCGGGTGCAGGTCGCTCGAACTCCACGGCGGGCGCTCGCACCAGCCAGGTGATTCCAGAGGCAGTCGCCAATCGAATGGCCAGGCGGATCGCCATCGCCACAGGGCTCCCCACGCTCCTGGGCATGGCAGTGTTCATTGCCAGCTATCTGTTGGTGAGTCGCCACATTCTCGACATCCCTCCCTCAGCCACTCTGTTGGCTTCAGGGGCATGCTTCCTGCTTGGGCTGGTTGGTTTGAGTTATGGAGTGCTCTCAGCCAGCTGGGAAGAGGCTCCCGGCAGTGTTTTTGGCGCTGAGCAGATCCCCCTCAATTTGAGCAGAGTCAAGCTCTCGCTGAAAGCCTTGCGCGATGGCCCCGCCATCTCTGACAAGGGGCCCGATTAATTCGGTTGGGCTGAAGGGGTCAGCAAGCTCGCTCGAAACTGAGCGGATTCAAGGGTGAGCATGGCAGAGGTGGCATCGCTCACGCAGAACTGGTGGCCCAACCGAACGTAGCGACTCGATCCAGCCGCCTGCAGCTTGGCGATCACGGGCACCCGCTGCACACCTAGCTCCTGATCAGGCTTGTGGCGCTGGAGACATTCCCTGAGCCGGTGTTGAATCGTGATGTCGCCGGCCTGCTCCACCGGCAGTTCCACCATCAAGAAGCGCAAATCTTCGATGCTGCAGCAATCGTCAACGATCACCTGCACACGATCATCGCGCCGATCCACCGAGGCCCAAATCATCAACCTGGCATCCACCATCAGGTGGTCTGCCAAGCGGCTGTAGCTCTTGGGAAACACCACGGCTTCACAACTGCCAGTCAGGTCCTCAAGCTGCAACACGGCCATGCGATCCCCTTTGCGGGTGGTGACCTGTCGGCACTCCGCCACCATCGCCAGCAGGCTGATTTTTGCACGATCGGCTTGCTCGTCCAAGCTGGCCAAACCGATGGGGGCTAACAGCCGCAGCGCGCCACTCCACTGCTTGAGTGGATGATCGGAGAGGTAAAAACCCACCACTTCTTTTTCCAGACGAAGTTTGTCGTTGGGCGCATACTCCGCCACCGGCGCAGCCTTCGGGGCGAGGATGGCCTCCACGGTTGGGTTGGCTCCTTCCGTGTTGGAGCCACCCAAGAGATCCCACAAATTTCCTTGGCCACTGGCCCGATCCCGAGCCCTGGCGCTGGCCCAATCCAGAACCAGGTCAAGGTCGGCCATCAATTGAGCCCGGTTCGCGTCTGGATCCAGACCATCGAGAGCACCGGAGTGGATCAAGGCTTCCAGGCCGCGGCGATTCAATTGTTGGGGGGGGATGCGATCGCAGAGGTCGGCAAGGGAGGTGAAGGGGCCCCCCTTGCGCCTGCTGTCGATCAAGAGCCTGATGGCTCCCTCGCCAAGGTTGCGGATGGCAGAGAGTCCAAAAAGAATGCGCTGCTCCACTGGAGTGAAATCCACATCAGATGCATTCACATCAGGGGGTAAAACCTGAATGCCCATTGCATTGCAATTGGAGATATAGCGTTGTACTTTGTCGCTGTCACCTGCATTGACAGTGAGCAGGGCAGCCATGTAAGCCACTGGATAGTGCGCCTTGAGATAGGCCGTTTGGTAGGTCACGGCTCCGTAGGCTGTGGAGTGGCTCTTGTTGAAGCAATATTCGGCAAACAACACCATTTGTTCAAAGAGGCTGGTGGCCACGCTGGTGGCCACACCAAGCTTCTCGGCACCTTTAACAAAGATATCCTGATGTTTTTCCATCTCAGATTTCTTTTTCTTGCCCATGGCTCGCCTGAGGAGATCGGCCTCTCCCAAGGAGTAGCCAGCAAGATCCTGGGCGATTTTCATGATCTGTTCTTGATAGACCATGATCCCGTAGGTTTCCTTGAGGATTGGCTCCAACTTGGGGTGGGCAACATCCATAACCTCTCGGCCATGCTTGCGATTGATGAACTTGGGAATCAATCCAGCATCGAGAGGTCCGGGCCGGTAGAGGGCAAGAATCGAGGAAATATCTTCAAGTGACGAGGGTTTGAGATCTTTGACAATCTGACGCATGCCGCTGGATTCCAGTTGGAAGATTCCTTCCAAATCGCCACGGGCTAATAATTGGAAGGTGGCTGGATCAGCTTCGGGAAGAGCATCCATATTGAGCTCCTGATTGGTGCTCTTTGTGATCAGCGAAGTGGCCTTTTCAATCATTGTTAGATTCTTTAGCCCCAGGAAATCCATTTTGAGAAGTCCCATGGATTCCACATCTTCCATGAAGTATTGCGTGATGACTTGGCCATCATTGTTGCGCTGCAGTGGCACAAGCTCATCCAAAGGGTCGGCGGCAATCACCACCCCTGCAGCATGAACGCCAAAGGTTTTGTTGGTGCCTTCAATGCGCCGGGCCAGATCAACCCAATGGCGGACCCTGGCATCTGATTCATATTTTTCCCGAAACTCTGCAGCTGGAGACTCTGGGCCAATCATCTCGGAGAGCTTGGCCGGCTTGCCGCGAACCACGGGAATCAGTTTGGCGAGTTTGTCTGCTTCGCCATAGGGGATATCTAAAACTCTGGCCACATCTTTGAGAACTGCCTTGGAGGTCATGCGGTTGAAGGTGATGATCTGGGCAACCTTGTCTTCGCCATAGCGTTGGGTGACGTACTCGATCACTTCACCCCGCCGCTCAATGCAGAAGTCTGTATCGATATCGGGCATTGATTTGCGTTCAGGATTCAGGAAGCGTTCAAAGAGCAGGCCGTGTTTCACAGGGTCAATCGCGGTGATCGCGAGCGCATAAGCCACCAGTGAGCCCGCGGCCGATCCGCGCCCGGGGCCAACAGCAATGCCATTTTCCCGGGCGAAGCGGATGTAGTCCCAAACCACCAAGAAGTAGGTTGGGAAGCCCATCTCTTCCATGACCCCCAACTCAAAAAGGAGTCTTTCGGTATAAATCTCATCGGGTTCTTGGTTGGGCTCAAGTTTTAAGCGCTCCCTCAGGCCAGCCATCGCCACCTCTTGGAGGTAGCTCACGGACGTGTGCCCTTCTGGCACGGGAAAGCGTGGCATTTGATAGCGGCCTAGAATGTCGTAGTCTTCAACTTTTTCAGCAACTTTGCCTGTGTTTTCGATGGCGCGGCTGATGGTTTCCTTCTCGAGATGGTCGGCAAATAGCCTCTCCATCTCGGCCTGGCTTTTCAGATATTCCGTGCCTGTGTAGCGCAACCGTTTTTCATCGCTGATCAATTTTCCTGTCAGCACGCATAACAGGGCGTCGTGGGCTTCCACATCGCCACTGCTGAGATAATGGGCATCGTTGGTGGCAATGAGCTCGATCCCGAGTTCTTGGCTGATTCGCGCCATCTCCACGTTCACCACCCGGTCCTCAGGTCCGCCGTGGTCCTGGATTTCCAGGTAGTAGTCCTCGCCAAAAACGTCTTGATACCAGCGCGCCACGTCCCGCGCCACGTCTGGGCGCCCCTGGAGAATGGCTTGTGGCACTTCTCCCCCGAGGCAGGCCGTGGCCGCGATGAGCCCTTCGCTGTGTTGCTGGAGAAGCTGTTTGTCGATGCAAGCACGGGCAAAAATGCCCCTGCCGCGCATGCCCTTCAGATGAGCGATGCTTGTTAGTTTGACGAGATTCTTATAGCCAGTCGTGTTTTTTGCTAGCAAGACCAGATGATAACGCCGCTCTTTTTTGGGTTGAGGGTCTGAAAGGCTGCCATTGATGACATACATCTCATTGCCGATGATCGGTTTGATCCCGGCTTTTTTGCAGCATTTGAGCAGCTCGATCGCCCCATACATCACGCCATGATCCGTCAGGGCCAGGGCTGGCATCTCCAGCTCCACAGCCCGCTCCACCAGCGCCGGCAGTTGGGAGGCTCCATCCAGGAGGCTGTAATCGCTGTGGTTGTGGAGGGAGACAAAACTCACGGCGGCGCCCAGCAGCAGGCCCAGCTTAGGGGATCCACACCGCTAAAAATGGTGTGCATCGCCTCTCCACGACCCCATCAACCACCAGATATAGCGTAGGCGGGCTTAAATCCCAGCCAGGGACCCTGGGATGAGGGGGGCCGCTGGACGGGTCTCCATCACGGCTGCGGCCTGTTCAAACTGGTGGGCCACCCGCAGCAGCTTGGCTTCCTCCAGCACCCCGCTGATCAACTGGAGGCCAATGGGCAGGCCTTGGTCATCAAAGCCACAAGGCACATTGATGGCTGGCAGACCTGCCAGGTTGGCAGGGATGGTCAAGAGGTCGGCCAGATACATGGCCAATGGATCTTCCGTGTGGGCGCCAAAGCGGAAGGCCGTGGTGGGAGAGGTGGGAGACAGGAGCACATCCACCTGTGCAAAAGCCCGCTCAAAGTCTCTGCGGATCAGGGTGCGAACCTTCTGAGCCTTCTTGTAGTAGGCCTCCACATAGCCAGCAGACAGGGCATAGGTGCCAATCAGGATGCGCCGCTTCACCTCATCACCAAAGCCTTCAGCCCTGGTGCGGGCGGTCATGACCGCCAGGTTGTCGCCATTGGCGCTTTCCTCGCTGCGCAGCCCGTATTTCACCCCGTCGTATCGCGCCAGGTTGGCAGAAGCTTCAGAAGGAGCAATGACGTAGTAAGTGGCAATCCCATCATCGAAGCGGGGGCAACTCACCTCCACCAGCTCGCAGCCCAAGCTCTCCAACACCTTGCTGGCGGCCTGCACGGAGGCTTTGACCTGGGGATCCAATCCGTCCTCTTGAAAACACTCCCGAATCAACCCCACTTTCAGGCCTGCCAACGGCGCGTTCAGCCCCCCCAGATAATCCGGCACGGGGGCGTCAAGGCAGGTGGCATCGCGGGGATCCTCCCCGGCAATCACCTGGAGCACCTCCGCCGCATCCGCCACACACGTGCTGAACGGTCCAACCTGATCGAGGGAGCTGGCAAACGCCACCAGCCCCCAGCGGCTCACCCTGCCGTAGGTGGGTTTGAGCCCCACCACCCCGCAGAAACTGGCGGGTTGGCGAATGGAGCCCCCGGTGTCGGAGCCCAGCGAAATCAGGCATTCGCCGGCCGCCACAGCCGCCGCACTCCCACCGGAGCTGCCACCAGGCACCCGGCTGGGATCCCAGGGGTTGCGGCTGGGGCCGAAGGCAGAGGTTTCGGTGGAACTGCCCATGGCAAATTCATCGAGGTTGGTCTTGCCGACCAACACAGCCCCTGCGCTCCATAGACGCTCGGTGACGGTGGATTCGTAGGGCGGCACAAAGTGCTCAAGCATCCGGCTCGAACAGGTGGTGCGGATGCCGCGAGTGCAGAGGTTGTCTTTGATGGCCACAGGAATGCCAGCCAGAGGAGGCAACACCTTCCCCGCGGCACGGGCGGCGTCGATCCGGTCGGCCTGCTTCAGGGCCCGCTCTCGGCTCACCTCCAGAAAGGCGTGGATTTGGGGTTCCACGGCCTCAATGCGAGCCAGGGAAGCTTCCGTGAGTTCTCTGGCGGAGACTTCACCCCGTTGAAGTTTGCCGCGCCATTCGGCAATGCCCATCCCAGCGCACCATCGGTTTGCTGGACGCTATCAGCTCAGGCGCAGTCGCCTCCGCCTAGGCCGACAGTGAAGGACCAGGGGGATTGGGCAGTTCCGTGAAGGGTTCGCTGCGGGAGGTTCGCAGGAAGCGGTGCTCCATACTCGCCGGCGCTTCCATGCGCAAATCCTCAAGAAAAGGGATCAGGGCTGCCTCCAGCGTGCTCCTGCGAACAAAGGGGCCAAACCAGTAGACCGCATCAGGAGAGCGGGTTTCCACCCGTGCCCACCAGGCAAGGCCAAACGCATTGGCGAGGCTGCGCACTGGCATGAGCAGGGGATTCATGGAGGGTTGCTTGGATGCCACCATTCTGCTCACCATGCGCCAGCCTTGTTTGGGCAGGCTGGAAGGCCAGCCTTAGAGCCAGCCTTAGAGATGGATGTCGGTGGCGAAGTGCGCAGGCGCTGGCGGCAGATCGATGGCCCGCTCTAGGGCCTGGTCGCTGGCCTGATCGATGGCCGCTGGGGTGCTCCCCTCCTGGCTCAAGCCGTGGCGGCTGTTCTCCGGGGCATCCTCTGGTTCGCTTGCGGCTGCTTGGGCGAGCATGGCCTCGTCTTCATCTGCCTCGTCATCGAACTCTGGCGGAGCTGGAAGCGAGGTTGGGCTTTCCGTTGGCTGAGCGGTGGCAGGGGGCTCCAGCGGCAGCGCTGAAGCCTCGGGCTGCAGGGGCAGGGTGGGCATGTTGGGGCGCACCAGGCGGGGGGGCGGAGCCATGCCTCGGATGCCTTGCATCCACCCCCGGCGGGCCACCTCGTAGAGCACGAGCGCGGTGGCCACGGAGGCGTTGAGGCTGGGGGTGGCCCCCCTCAAGGGGATGCGCACCAGTTGGTCGCAGCTCCTGCGCGTCAGCAGGGACAGCCCCTGTCCCTCCGAGCCCGTGATCACCACCAAGGGGCCCGCCAGATCGGCTTCCTCAAGGCTCACGGTGCCCTTGGCATCCAGACCCACCACCCTGTAGCCCTCCTGGCGAAGCGTGTCCAGGGAGCGGTTGAGGTTCACGACCCTGGCGACGGGCAAGTGTTCCAGGGCGCCTGCGGCCACCTTCGCCACAGACCCTGTCAAGCCGGCGTTGCGCCGCTGGGGGAGCACCAGCCCATGGACGCCGAGGGCTTCGGCGCTTCTGAGGATGGCGCCGAGATTTTGGGGGTCCGTGAGTCCATCGACAGCCACCAGCAAGGGAGATTCGCCAAGCTGGCGGCAGCCCTCGATCAGGCTGGGCAGATCAAAGCTGTCGGCGGCGGCCGGTTGCAACACGATGCCCTGGTGCACAGCACCGCCGCTGATCTGGCCCAGCCGGGCCCAGGTCACCTCCTCCACCAACACGCCAGAAGCCTTGGCTTCCCGCAGGAGCTGCATGAAGGTGGGTCGGAAGCGCATCTCCGGGGTGCACCAAATCCGATGAATCGGCCGGCCGCTCTCGAGCGCGGCCAGGGCAGAGTGCCGGCCCCAGATCAAGTCGCTTGGGGCGGCTTCGGCATGGGACTCACCCCGGGGCGGCTCGGCCTCCTGGGCCGCTCTCATCCTGAGGGGGCTTTGGAAAGGGCGGGTGGGCCCCTCATCACGCCTGGCAGGGCGCCACTGCCTGCGCTCCGGGCTGGAGGGGGTTCTCGGTCGGCTGCTCGCCTCGCTGCGCCGCCACTCCTGAGGGCCTGGCCCCTCCTCCCG
>JAYKHK010000054.1:0-4520 GCA_035284785.1 Cyanobacteriota bacterium
CCGGGAGCATGGCGATGCGGGTGAAGTTGGTGGGTTGCTTGGCGCCCTCCGGGTCTTTGGTCCAGGTGGCTCCGCCGTCAGCGCTGCTCAGCAGGGTGCCGCTACCGCCGCCGGTCCAGAGGGCGCCTTTCGGATCCAAGGCCAGATCGAGATAGCCATAGCCATTGGTGATCGGGATGATGGCGGGCCCCCAGGCCTCCACGTCGGCCGGATCGTTGTTGAAGCGAAGCTGGGCTCCGCGGGTCACCATCCAGAGATGGCCGTCGGGTTGGAAGCCCATCGCCTGAAGGCGCTGGCTGCTCACGCGCTGATGCACCTGCCAGGCGGGCTGCCCCGGCTGCCAGGTGGCGAAGAAGTTGCCCAAACTGCTGACGCTCACGTAGTGCCCATCGGGGCTTCGCCGCAGATCGCGAACCGCTCCGGCCGCGTCGCCCACCAGGGCTTGCCAGCTTTTGCCCCCATCCTGGGTGCGGTAGATGGCGCCCACATTGGTGGCCAGCTCAGCTGTGTTGGCCCCCAGGGCGGTGATCAGGTAGGGCTCGCCAGGAAGCTTGGTGTCCAGGAAGAGACGGTTCCAGTCTTTGCCGTTGTCGGTGCTGTGGAGGAGCAGACCGGGTTGGCCGACGATCCAGCCCTCCTTGCCGTTGAAGTCGAGGCTGATCAGGCGGAAGTTTTCCTCCTCGGGCAGCGACAGGCTCCTCTCCTCCCACGTGGCACCGCCATCGTTGGTCTCCATGATCAGGCGGTTGCTTCCCACCAGAAAACCGTGTTGACGATCGGTGAAGGCCACATCAAGGGGATTGGCCTTGGTGGCGAGGGGCACCGCCTGCCAGGGGCTGGTGGAGGCGACGGGCAATCCGGTGGCGACGCATCCGGGCAGGGCCAGGCCCATGGCCAGGGCCATCAGCAGAGAAAAGACAGAGGAGGCCAGGCGCGCAGACCAAGCGCGCAACGCAGGGGGTGGGCAGGAGCGATCCATCAGCGCAGGGAGTAGAGAGAAAGGAAAAAGGCGATCGCCAGGGCAAAGCCGCCGAAAATCAACACGTTCTTTTGGCCTGGTGTCAAACGGTTGACGCCAAGACCGTAATTGAGATTTTCCTCGAAGCCGCTGGGCTTTTCGCGAGGGCCGATGTCGCGAAAGGCTCCCACCTTGCTGCGACACACCGGGCAGCGGAAGCTGGCCGGGTCCAGCTCTTCAAAGGGCGTGCCGGGGACGATCCCGATTTTGCGCACCCCCTCCGCCGGGTCGTACACAAAGCCGCAGCTGCGGCATTCGAAGCGGTGGTTGGCCGTGTCTTCCTCTTCGGGAGCGGCCTCTTGCCCCTCCTCCAATTCGGTTGCGGGAGGTGAAGGCGCGTCCTCGGAGACCGGCTCAGCAGGGGGGGCCGGTACGGGACCCTCGGAGCTGGAGGTGTTGCTCATAGCGGGTCGTTGCAATCCGTGGACTGTAAGCAGCCCCAAGGTTGGGGCGCAGATGCCAGACTGCGCCCCAACCTTGGGGCTGAACCATGTTCGTGCTCTCCGGCTACGACGCCTTTTTGGGCTTCCTGCTCATTGCAGCGGCGGTGCCGGTGCTTGCTCTGGTGGCCAATAAGCTCCTGGCTCCCAAAAGCCAGCGGGGCGAGAGAGAGCTCACCTACGAATCGGGAATGGAACCGATAGGGGGAGCCTGGATCCAGTTCAACATCCGCTACTACATGTTCGCTCTGGTCTTTGTCGTTTTTGACGTGGAGACCGTTTTCCTTTATCCCTGGGCTGTGGCCTTCCATCGCCTCGGTTTATTGGCCTTCATCGAAGCCTTGGTCTTCATCGCCATCCTGGTGGTGGCCTTGGCATACGCCTGGCGCAAGGGCGCCCTTGAATGGAGCTGATTCCCCATGACCGCCACTCCTCCTTCCTCCACCTCCGTCACCGCTGGCCTCGCCGAGGCCCTCTCGGTGAGCGCTCTGCGCGACCAGCGCGCCGCCACCTGCGCCCCTGTCGGCCCGCCGACGATCACCTCAGACCTTTCGGAAAACATCATCCTCACCAGCTTGGATGATCTCCACAATTGGGCTCGCCTGAGCAGCCTCTGGCCCCTTCTCTACGGAACGGCTTGCTGCTTCATTGAATTCGCCGCTCTGATTGGCTCCCGCTTTGATTTCGACCGTTTCGGTCTGGTGCCCCGCTCCAGCCCCCGCCAGGCGGATCTGCTGATTGTGGCCGGCACGGTGACGATGAAAATGGCGCCTGCCCTGGTGCGCCTCTATGAGCAGATGCCAGAACCGAAATATGTGATTGCCATGGGCGCCTGCACCATCACCGGCGGCATGTTTTCGGCCGATTCCACCACGGCCGTGCGCGGTGTGGACAAATTGATCCCTGTCGATCTCTATTTGCCGGGATGTCCACCGCGGCCCGAGGCCATCTTTGATGCGGTGATCAAGCTGCGCAAAAAGGTGGGCAACGAGTCGGTGGCGGAGCGTCGCCGACTGCAGGCCACCCACCGCTATTTCACCGTGCCCCACAAGCTGAGGCCTGTGGATCCTTTGATCACCGGCGCCTACCTGGGGGCAGAAACCCAAAAGGCTGCTCTAGCGGCTTCCTCCTCCCTGCCTTTGGCCACCGCCGCGGCGGCTGAGCCAGCCCTCGTTCCGCCCGCAGATCGCCCCTAGGGGACGGTCTGCCCGCTTCAACTCACCGATCCCTGCCCCCCACTCTCCTTTTCTGAGCCATGGCCGACGCCACAGACGTTGCCTCCGTTTCAGCGCCAGCCCCTGGCCCGGTGAGCGCCTGGTTGAGCCAGCAGGGCTTTGAGCACGGGGTGCTCCCACCCGATCATCTTGGGGTGGAAGTGATCAGTATCGAACCCGACGTGCTGCCGTTGATTGCCACGGCATTGAAGGCCTTCGGCTTCGACTATCTCCAGTGCCAAGGAGGGTATGACGAGGGTCCTGGTGGGCGATTGGTGAGCTTCTATCACCTGGTGAAAATGGCGACGTTGGCGGATCGCATTGCGCCAGCCTCGGCCCCGGCGGGCACCAACCAGCCCCTGGCTGCCGATCAAAAGCCTGAGGAGGTGCGGCTGAAGGTTTTTCTGCCCCGTGATGGCTCGCTCACCATCCCCAGCCTTTACGGCCTTTGGCGAGGAGCCGACTGGCAGGAGCGCGAAACCTACGACATGTTTGGCATTGTTTATGCGGGCCATCCCCATCCCAAGCGCCTGCTGATGCCTGAGGATTGGAAAGGTTGGCCGCTGCGCAAGGATTATGTGCAGCCCGATTTCTATGAGATGCAAGATGCGTATTAATCCAGTTTCGCCCTGGGGTCGCGCCTGCCCTGAATGAAGATGGGCTTGAACCGGTTGCGTTCGTTGACCCGTCCAATTGCGTTTGCAAGTTATAGCAAAGACAAGGATGTTGGTGGGGTAACAACATGGTTGGAAAGTCTCTTGCTGCGGTTGCACGCCGATGGCATACCGGTTGTGCTTCTCTTGGTTTATTACGGGTCTGTGATTCCTGAGGAGGGGGCCTGGTCAAGGCTTAGATCCGCAGGGATCCCTGTTGAAATTGAGCCGGTTCCTTTAGAGGAGGAGGTTGCCCATCCTCGCCTGCATGTGAGAAAAATCCTTGATTTTCTCAACCGGCATAGGCCTCAGATCTTTGTGCCAAACTGTCGCAACATTCTTTATTTTGCGGCAAAAATTGCTGGCCGCCAGGGTTTGGCGTGGCTGTTTACGGTGCATTCGGATGATCCTCTCTTTTGGTCTGTGGCGCAGGCCACTCAGGCGAGGTTTGCCCGTGGCAGCTATGTAGCTGTATCGGGTCATATCGGACAGCTTTTAAGAGAAAAGCAACTGGATCAGCAGCCTTGTGTGATCCCCTATGGGGTGCCTCTTTCATCTGAGATAACAACATTCTCTGATCGGAGTTTTAACGTGGCATATACGGGCCGAATCATTGAGGAGCAGAAACGGATTTCTTTGGTGTTGCAAACAATGGTCCTCGCCTGCAGGCAGGATCCTCGCATTGAATGTTGGCTGATTGGCGATGGTCCCCAAGAGCCTGAGGCGAAGGCGTGGGTCAGCCAGCAGGGACTCGCTGATCGGATTCACTTTGTTGGCCGTCTTGATGTTGCGGAGGTGAGAAAAAGGGTGTGTGATTATCAGGTGATTGTATTGATGTCTGATTATGAGGGTCTTGGGATTTCTCTGCTGGAGGCGATGACCTGTGCGGTGGTTCCCGTTGTGCGGGGGATGGCGCCGGTTAATGAATTCGTCAAAAATGAAGAGACGGGATTGCTGGTGGATGCCAACCCTGAACAAGCGGCTGCTGCGATCATCCGCTTGTTGAATGATCGCGGCCTGTGGTCGCATTGTTCTGAGGGGGCTCGCTTGATGGTGGCCAACGAATACAGCGAAGATCTTTCCTATCAGCGCTGGGTTGAGCTCCTCTCTGAGCGTTGTGAGTCGTCAGTGGTGCAGTATCCATTGAAAGCCCCGATGCTCGTGCCGATTCCCTGGCGATATGAGCCGCTGCTTT
>JAYKHK010000055.1:0-6572 GCA_035284785.1 Cyanobacteriota bacterium
GGCCCGGAGTGCACCGCCCAAGAGTTGATCGCCGCAGGCGTGCCGCCAGGCCCGGAGCTGGGGGAGCGGCTGCGGCGTTCCCGACAGCGGCGTTTGGACAGGGAACGCACCTGACCGCTGCCCACCCTCCGGCTGCCTACCATCCATCACCAAAAGCTGCGCAGCCCATGGCGAATCTCACCGTGCTCAAATTCAGTTCCGAGGATTGCGGCACCTGCCACCGCATGAGCCACTACGACGCCAAGGTGGCCGAGGAGTTGGGGCTGGCCTTCGTGAGCGTGATGTTGCAGGACACGGAGACCTACCGCCTCTACCGCAAGGTGTTGTTGGCCCAGTATCCCAACAAGGAGGGAATGGGCTGGCCAACCTATCTCGTCGTCAGCGACGTGCACGCTGATTTTGTCGTGCACGGTGAGCTCAAGGGTGGGATGCCGAAGGGTGACTTTCGCCAGCGGCTTCAGGCCCTGCTTGGCGAGTCGGAGGGGTAGGCGAGTCCACTGGCCGGGAGGGCCTCAAGCCATAGCCCTGGGGGTTGGCGCTCTGCCACCTCCAGCCATCCCGACACATGTCGCTGAGGCTGCGGCGGGTGGTCCAACCCAGTTGCTCTCTGGCCAGGCTGGGATCAGCCACGCTCGTGGCCGTATCCCCCTCCCGCCTGGGCAGGATGGCGTGGGGGATCACTCGTCCACTGACAGCGCTGTAGGTCTGCACCATCTCCAACACCGAGATCCCTTGGCCAGTGCCGAGATTGAGGGTCAACAGGGTGCCGCGGTCGCTTTGGAGCAAATGATCCAAGGCGCTGCAATGGCCTTCGGCCAGATCCATCACATGGATGAAGTCCCTCACCCCGCTGCCATCCTGCGTGGGCCAGTCATTGCCATAGATGGGCAAGCAGCTTTTCTGCCCCACGGCCACTTGACCGATCAGGGGAAAGAGATTGGAGGGCTCCCCTTGGGGATCCTCCCCGATGTGTCCGCTGGGGTGGGCGCCGACGGGGTTGAAATACCGCAGCCGGGCGATGCGCCAGCCCGGCTCGCTGGCGGCCACATCACAGAGAAGTTGTTCCACCGCAGCTTTGGTGTGCCCGTAAGGATGGAGCGGTTGCACGGGCGCGCTCTCGGGGATGGGCACCGTGGTGGGAAACCCATAGAGGGTGGCGCTGCTGCTGAAGATCAGCGTGCGGCAGCCGTGGCGCTGCATCGACTCCAGCAGACAACGGCTGCCATTGACGTTGACGTCCCAGTAGTGCAGCGGCTCACGGATCGACTCTGCCGGCGCCTTCAATCCGGCGAAATGGAGCACGGCCTCCACAGGTTGGAGGCTGATGGCGCGCTCCACATCCTCCGCCTGCCTCACATCCCCCTGGATCACCCTGAGGCCCGCCCCGCTGCCCTGGGCTTGCCAGAGCCGCGGTGCAATGGCTTCCAAGGGGGGGAGCATGGCCAGTTGGGCCACCCGCCGGAGCGCCTCCAGATTGCTGTTGGCAAAGTTGTCAACGACCACCACCGAGTGCCCCGCCTCCAGGAGGCAGAGGGTGGTGTGGCTCCCGATGAATCCCCCGCCGCCTGTGATCAACAGATTGGCCAACAGTTCCCTGCGCGCTTGCTCCTCAACCGACCCTACGCGCAACAGAGGCGGAAACGGAAGGGCAGGACGGCTGCCGGCGCGCAATGTTCCCAATGATCGGGATGGCCAGGCGCGTGCCGCTTTGTCGGCCGAACAATTCTGACACAACAAGAAGGGGTGTATTGTGACCTCACTTTTGCCTGAGACGATGCCATTGGAATCACCGATTCGCACCATCTGCTGCATCGGTGCTGGCTATGTTGGCGGGCCAACTATGGCTGTCATTGCTGATCGGTGCCCTCATATTCAAGTCACTGTTGTTGATTTGAATGCAGAGCGAATTTCCGCATGGAATCACCAAGATTTGTCCCGATTGCCTGTATACGAGCCAGGCTTGGATGCCGTTGTTGGTCGTGCCCGCTCGCGCAACCTCCATTTCACCACGGAAGTGGACCGGGCGATTGCGGAGGCTGACATGGTCTTTCTCTCCGTGAATACTCCTACCAAAACTCGTGGGGTCGGGGCTGGACAAGCCAGTGATCTTCGCTGGATTGAAGCTTCGGCCCGCCAGGTGGCTGCGGCTGCGAATGGCCACACGATTGTTGTTGAAAAAAGCACGCTCCCTGTTCGAACTGCCGAGGCGGTCAAGGCCATTCTCTCCGCCGCCCAGGGCGACACCGGCGGGCGCAAAACCTTCTCCGTGCTCTCCAATCCGGAGTTTTTGGCGGAGGGTACCGCCATTGCGGATTTGGAGGCTCCCGACCGTGTGCTCATCGGCGGGGAAGACGCTGAGGCCATCGAAGCTCTGGCTTCTGTTTATGGCGCGTGGGTGCCTTCCGAGCGCATCCTGCGCACCAACCTATGGAGCAGCGAGCTGTCGAAGCTCACCGCCAATGCCTTCCTGGCCCAACGCATCTCCTCCATCAACGCGATCGCGGCCCTCTGTGAGGCCACGGGTGCTGACGTGAGGGAAGTGGCCCGTGCCATTGGCACGGACTCCCGCATTGGCCCGAAATTCCTGCAGGCCGGCCCCGGCTACGGGGGCAGCTGCTTCCAGAAGGACATTCTCAATCTTGTCTACCTCTGCCGTCATTACGGCCTCGAGGAGGTTGCCGGCTACTGGGAGAGTGTGGTGACGCTCAACACCTGGCAGCAGCAGCGCATCGCACGCCTGGTGGTGAACTGCCTCTTCGGGACGGTGAGCGGCAAGCGCATCGCCGTGCTTGGCTTTGCCTTCAAGGCCGACACCAACGACACCCGCGAAGCACCCGCCATTCGGATCTGTCGCGACTTGATCGAAGAGGGTGCCCAATTGGCGATCGTGGATCCGAAGGTGGATCCAGCCCAAATCGCCCAGGATTTGGAACGTCCGCCGGTGGAGCCGGGCCAAGCGTCCCGGCACGTGCCCCTTGGAGCAGAGGGCACCTGGACCTACGAGCAGACACCGCTCGAGGCGGCCAATGGGGCCGATGCGGTGTTGATCCTCACAGAGTGGAAGGCTTATCGGGAACTGGACTGGGGGGCCATTGCCCAAGTGATGCGCCGGCCGGCCTGGCTGTTCGATGCGCGGGCCGTGGCTGATCCAGAGGCGGCCCGCGCGGCTGGCCTCAACGTTTGGCGCGTGGGGGAAGGCTAAATGGCACGCCGCAACTTGGTGACTGGTGGGGCTGGATTTCTGGGCTCACACCTCATCGACCGGCTCATGAATGCCGGTGAAGAAGTGATTTGTCTGGATAACTACTACACCGGACGCAAAGACAACATTCGCCATTGGTTGGGCCACACCAACTTTGAGCTGATCCGGCACGATGTCACCGACCCGATTCGCTTGGAAGTGGATCGGATCTGGCATTTGGCCTGCCCGGCCTCGCCTGTTCACTATCAGTTCAATCCGATCAAGACGGCTAAAACCAGCTTTCTTGGCACCTACAACATGCTCGGTTTGGCCCGCAGGGTCGGCGCCCGTCTGCTCCTGGCCAGCACCAGTGAAGTTTATGGGGATCCCGAGGTGCACCCCCAGCCCGAAAGCTATCGAGGCTGTGTCAACACCATCGGCATCCGCTCCTGCTACGACGAGGGCAAGCGCATCGCGGAAACCCTCTGCTTTGACTACCAACGCATGCACCAAACGGAAATCCGAGTGATGCGCATTTTCAACACCTATGGCCCGCGGATGCTGCCAGATGATGGCCGGGTGGTGAGCAATTTCATTGTGCAAGCCCTGCAGGGCCAGCCCCTCACCCTCTATGGCGGTGGCAGCCAAACCCGGTCGTTCTGCTATGTGGACGACCTCATCGAGGGCATGATTCGCCTGATGAATGGCGACCACACCGGGCCGATCAACATCGGTAATCCGGGGGAATTCACAATCCGCCAACTGGCTGAATTGGTGCGGGATCGCATCAACCCTTCCCTCCCTCTCACCACCCTTCCTCTGCCACAGGATGACCCCCTCCAGCGGCAGCCGGTCATCGATCTTGCCCGCCAGGAACTGGGCTGGGAGCCCAAGGTGAGCCTTGAGGAAGGGCTGGAGCCCACGATCGCCTACTTCCGCGAACGGCTGGCCGCCCAGTCCAGCTGAAGCCGAGGCGCCACAGTGGGGCGGTTGTCGATGACCTCAACCATCGTGGAAGCGCTCCAGAGCCTCAGGGGCATGGTCGATCTCCTGCCCGAGCAGATCGGCCTTTGGCAGCACGTGGAGGCCGTGGCCCGTGAGCAGTTTCGCCGGGCGGGGGTGCAGGAGATCCGCACGCCCCTGCTGGAAGTGACCGAGCTCTTTGCCCGGGGGATCGGCGAGGCCACCGATGTGGTGGGCAAGGAGATGTACAGCTTTCTCGATCGGGGCGAGCGCAGCTGCACCCTGCGGCCTGAGGGAACGGCTTCGGTGGTGCGGGCCGTGATCCAACACGGGTTGCTGAGCCAGGGGGCCCAGCGCCTCTGGTATGGCGGGCCAATGTTTCGCTACGAACGCCCCCAGAAGGGACGCCAGCGCCAGTTTCACCAGATTGGCGTGGAGCTGCTCGGCGTGGGTGATCCCCGCAGCGATGTGGAGGCGATCGCCCTCGCTTGGGATCTGCTGGAGGCCCTGGGGCTCGACGACCTCACCCTCGAGCTCAACAGTTTGGGCACGGCGGAGGATCGGGCCAGCTATCGCGCGGAGCTGGTGCGCTGGCTGGAGGCGCATCTGGAGGACTTGGATCCC
The DNA here is from genome assembly GCA_035284785.1 of Cyanobacteriota bacterium. Taxonomy (GTDB): domain Bacteria; phylum Cyanobacteriota; class Cyanobacteriia; order PCC-6307; family Cyanobiaceae; genus Cyanobium. The sequence continues at coordinate 4,769 of JAYKHK010000055.1, forward strand.
GATTCCCAGAGCCGGGTGCACACCAATCCCCTGCGGGTGCTCGATTCCAAGGATGCCGCCACCCAAGCCCTTCTGGCGGGGGCGCCCCAGCTGGGGGATGCCCTGGGCGGCGAGAGCCATCAGCGCTTTTCCCGGGTGCGCCAGGGGCTGGAGGCGCTGGGCATCCCCTTCCGCCTCAATCCCCGCCTGGTGCGGGGGCTGGATTACTACAGCCACACGGCCTTTGAGATCACCAGCACCCACCTGGGCGCCCAAGCCACGGTGTGTGGCGGCGGCCGCTACGACGGGCTGGTGCAGCAATTGGGTGGGCCCGCCACGCCGGCGGTGGGCTGGGCCTTGGGCTTGGAGCGGTTGGTGTTGTTGCTGGCCCAGCGGCAGACGGCCCCTGCCACGCCCCCACCGCCCGATCTCTATGTGGTGAACCGCGGCGAGGCCGCCGAGGCCTGGGCTTTAGCGCTCACCCGCCGCTGGCGCTTGGCGGGTTTGGCGGTGGAGCTGGATCTGAGCGGCGCTGCCTTTGGCAAGCAATTCAAGCGGGCTGATCGCAGCGGAGCCCTATGGGCGGCCGTCATCGGTGAGAGCGAGGCGGCCGAGGGGGTGGTGGTGCTCAAGGAGCTGCGGGGAGAGGCGGGCGATGACCGTCGCCTGGCACCGGAGGCGGTGGCCAGCGCGCTCGGGCTCGCCACCCCATGAAAAAAGCGGATCCAGGTGATCCGCTTGGCGAGAAATGAAACCCATGGCAGGGCTCCGGGAGATCCCGGGGTGCGGAGAGCCGTGGTTCAGGCCGAGCCCACCGCCACGTAGGAGCCGTAGAAGAACAGACCCACCACAAAGATCACGGCCATTCCGCCGGCCGTGGCCACCAGCCACAGGGGCAAAACACCTTCGGTCCAGCGGCTTTTCCAGGCCACCGCAGGGCGTCCATCGGGGAGCCTGTCGGGGATCCGGCCGTCAGGCAGGGCAGATTTCTTGCTGCTCATGGCTCAAGGGGGAGGGGAGAAGGCGTCAGTTGAAGAAGTAGCTCGTGAACAACACACCGGTGACGAAGATCAACAGCAGCCCCAGATAAAGGCTGGTGCGGTTGAGCTCCACCGGGAGGTTGTTGGGATTGGGATTGCGTTGGAGACCCATGGGATTAGCGGCGCACAAACTGCATGGCGGCCAAGGCACCCAGGAAGAACACCGTGGGGATGCCTAGGGCATGAACGGACAGCCAGCGCACCGTGAAAATCGGGTAGTTGCGTGGCGTGGTGGGGGCGGTGGATTGGGTCATGGCTTATTTCAGTCGCTGGTCAAGCGAGGATTTGGCGTCATAACGCTGGCTCACCACCGGGGCCTTGTCTTCCTGGGCCTGGAAGTAGGCATCGGGGCGGGGGGTTCCAAAGGCGTCGTAGGCCAGACCTGTGGAGACGAACAGGAACCCGGCCAAAAAGATGGCGGGGAGGGTAACCGCATGGATCACCCAGTAGCGGATGCTCGTGATGATCTCGAAAAACGGGCGTTCACCCGTGGAGCCGGCAGCCATAGCACCAAGCATTCAGCGGGCTGATCCTAGGGGGCGGCCGGTGGCAACTGCCCCCTCTGGCGGTCGATGGTTACACAGGGACGCAGTTCGCCCCCATCAGCCCACCCAGCGCAGCAGGCTTCCCCGTTCGCCGAGCACGAAGGCTTTGCCATCCGGGAGCATGGCGATGCGGGTGAAGTTGGTGGGTTGCTTGGCGCCCTCCGGGTCTTTGGTCCAGGTGGCTCCGCCGTCAGCGCTGCTCAGCAGGGTGCCGCTACCGCCGCCGGTCCAGAGGGCGCC
>JAYKHK010000056.1:0-6574 GCA_035284785.1 Cyanobacteriota bacterium
CAAGCCGTAGATGGTGAGTGCTTCCATGAAGGCCAAGGAGAGCAGCAGGGTGCCGCGAATCTTGCCTTCAGCTTCGGGCTGGCGGGCGATGCCTTCGACAGCGCCGCCTGCTGCGGTGCCCTGGCCAATGCCAGGACCGATGGCACCAAGACCGACGGCGAGACCGGCAGCCACAACGGAGGCGGCGGCAGTGAGGGAATCCATGGGGTAACGGGGGATGGGAGTCGCTGGAGGCCTGTTGGCCAGGGCCTGAAAAGGCCGGGAATGGAACCGGATGGAACCTTGCGCCTGGGACATCTCCTGGGCTGACCTGGGGAGATGGGCCCGGCATTGCCGGACCTGCGCGCTGAGAGTTTGCCAGACCGCCGGAGCGGCAGGCCTGCAATTAGTGATGCTCTTCGTGGACGGCCTCACCGATGTAGTAGGCGGCGAGGGTGGCGAAGATCAACGCTTGGATCGCGCTGGTGAACAGCCCGAGGAACATGGCCGGCAGGGGCACGATCAGGGGCACGAGGAAGGCCAGAACAGCCACCACGAGTTCGTCAGCGAGGATGTTTCCAAAAAGACGGAAGGAGAGCGAGAGAGGCTTCGTGAAATCCTCCACGATCTTGAAGGGGAGCATGATCGGGGTGGGCTCCACATAATATTCAAAATATCGGAAACCTTTGCGGCTCAGACCTGCATAGAAATAGGCCAAAGAAACCAATAAGGCCAAGGCAATGGTGGTGTTGATGTCAGCCGTTGGAGCGCCCAACTCACCACTGGGCAGATGGATCAATTTCCAAGGGATCAGCGCCCCACCCCAATTGCTCACGAAGATGAACAGGAAGAGTGTGCCGATGAAGGGCAACCAGTCTCGATAGGCCTTCTCTCCGATCTGCTCACGGGAGAGATCACGGATGTAGTCCCAGAGAAATTCCAGCAGGTTTTGCACACCGGCAGGCTCCCGTTGCATGCGGCGGGTGCCAATCACCACTAGGGCGAGCAGGGCACCGATCACCACCCAGGAGCTGAGAAACACCTGGCCATGAATCTTGAGCTTGCCCAAAATCCAGTAAAAGTGCTGGCCCACCTCGAGTGCGGCGAGAGGGGGCAGGGGCATCGCGAAGGGCATTGGAACCAACGGATTGGACAATTCCGGAAGAGATCCGGATCGGCGGGTCGCTCGTCGACAGCGCGTGACGAGCTTGGGGTTCAGGCGTCGAGCAGCGCCTGTGCAAGAAGAGCCGGCTTGTAGAGCAGGAAACCCAGCAAGGCGGGCAGTAACTCGAGCTGGGGCAGCTTGGTGGCCGCGAGCACCAGGACAATGGGCACCAAGAGTTGAACCTTGCTCACTGATTTGCTGCCCGCACCCAGCCGCGAAACGCTTCGGGAGAGCAGCACCAGATAAAGCAAGCCACTCAATGCACCCACCAGGGCACTCAGGGCGGCAGCCAACCCAAAGAACAGCCCCACGGCGGGAACGGCGATTGCCGCTGCCACCGTGGTCGCCACCAGCAGGCGGCGCCGCAGGCGGTGATAGTGAGCCATCCCCCCATCTCCAGCTAAAAGAGCTGGTGCAGGAGGGATGGAGGGATCGACAGGGGCGGCGGTTGCCAGCTTTTCCGCCGCCGCCGACGGTGCGTCGGCGTCAGGGGGAGTCGCAAGGGCAGTCGCCAAGCTGAAGACCTTTGGAGCGACGGGAATTTATCACGCTGACCCTTACCTCTGCGGGCTTCAGAGCGCAACGGGCAGGAGCACCCGCTGCTGGATCAGGCGTCGAGCCCGCTCCACCCGTTCCCCCTCACCCATGGCCACAGGCAATTCCGCCAGGGGAGTGCCGGTGGGGGCTGCCTGCCAGGCTTCCATCAAGGCGAGATCGGCGGGCTCGATCTCCAAGGGCCGAAGGTCGGGATCCAGCAGGGCCGTGCCAGGCCAGCCCCAGAGGCACCGGTTGGCCTCGCCAGCAGCGGCGAGCAAGGCGCCATCGTCCTTCCAGCTGCGCATGGCGATCGGCTCGCGGCTTACAAAACACTCGAAGTGGCTGATGTCGGGATCCAGGGCCTCCACCAAGGCCCACTGCTGCCGCTGGCTCAAGGCTCGGGCCCTCTCCAGAAGCTCCCCGGAGAGGAGGCGAGCCGGATCCCACACCTCCGGATTGGAAAAGCCCGCAAAGTGAAGATCCGCCTCCTCCAGGAAGGCCAACAATCCCGCCACCGTGAAGCTGGTTTCCTGCGGGTGCAAATACATGTCAGCGAAATTCGCGTCGGCGGCCGTGTCCAAGGCCCAGCGCTCCTCGTGATGGCGGCGCAGGCGATTGCCGGGCGGCAGCTCCGCCAGGAGCTGGCGGCCCAACCGCAACCCCTCGGCGCCGCTGCCCACCTGCAGCAGGCTCAGGGCCCGCTGGGTGTGGTGGATCTCCCAGCGACCAGCCTCCGCATACAGGAACAGGTGGAGCAAGCCACCGGGAGCGAGCCGTTGCGCCAATGCCCGCAGGCCCGCCTCCGGCCGGGCCAAATGGTGCAACACACCCACGGAATTGATGGCATCAAACGGGCCCTCCTCGCCCAAATCGAGCAGGCTGCGCTCCTCGATGCGCAACTCCCTCACCCGGCTCGCCCCGCCAGAGCGACGCAGGCGTTCCCGGGCCACATCGAGGGCACCTGGGCTGATGTCCACCGCCAAGACGGAGGCCTCCGGATTGAGATGGCAGAGGTAGTCGGTGCTCACGCCGGTGCCGCAGCCCGCATCGAGCACCCGCCAGGGCCTGGATCCACCCCCCGCCGGGCGGGGGGGCAACGCACCCCGCACCGCCGCCACCACGCTGTCAATGCACCAGCGCCAGTTGTATCCGGGCGGTGGGCCCTCCTGGAGGGGGTCGCCGGGATAGGGAAAACGGTCGTAAAAGGCGCTCACCACCGGCGTGGCGGCGTCTGCGGTGGCTGGCGTGACGGCGGCTGTGGCGGCGGCTGTGGCGGACTCAGGGGGGGGGGCGGGCGACTCCTGCATCACCATCGGAGCGGGCTCTCCAGATTCCTGCATCGGCACGCCAAGCCACCGATCGGCTGCAAACATTTGTTCATGCGCCCCCGACGAGCCAGGGGGGGAGCCGTAACGTGCCGTAGCCCGGCACGCTCCCGTTCATGACTGTGACCGCCAGCAGCGGCAGCACGAGGGTCACTCCCCAGCTCTACGACACCCTGCCACTCTCCAGCGTCCGTCAGGCGGAGCAGCAGGATCGCTTCCCCGATGGAGGCGAACTGCAGACCCTGATCACCTTCTTCCAAAGCGGCCAGATCCGCGTGGAAGCGGCTCAGAGGATCTCGGCCAACGCAGCCGCCATCGTGGCGAGGGCCGCCAACCGCATTTTTGTGGGTGGCACCCCCCTGTCCTATCTCGACGCGCCTCTGGGCTCGGTCGAAGGCAGCGAGGCCACTCCCCTGGCGGCCGACCAAGCCGCCTTCCAACGCTCGGTGCAAACCTTCGTTGGCACCACCGCCACCAAAAGCCGCGGCAATGTGATCAGCCGCCTGCTCGAGGGAGCCAGTGGCGACGCAGACGTGCGGGTGTTGTTGCCCAGCGGCTTCAACCCCATCTCCGTGGGGGTGTACGGCACGGAGCGGATGAAGAAATCCATCCGCGACCTGGCCTGGTTCCTGCGCTACGTGGGTTATGCCCTCGTGGCGGGAGATCCGAGCATCCTCGCTGTCAACACGCGCGGTCTGAGGGATGTGCTGGAAAAGGCCTGCTCCCTGGCCGCCACCAACGTGGCACTGCAGGAGATGCGCGCCGCAGCCGCCGATCTTTTCAAGGGGGAGCCCGAAGCGCGCTCCCTGGTGATCGAGTGCTTCAACGTGCTCCTCAAGGAGCTGGAGGTGCCCACACCCTCCACCAGGCAACGGCTGGGCAGCCCTGTCAACCAGGGACTTCAGCTGCCAGCGATCTATGCCCTCGCCGCGGAAGGTCGCCAGCGCTTCGTGATGAAGCCCGGCCTCTCCGGCAGGGAGAAGGCCGAGGTGATCCGGGCAGCCTATCGCCAGGTCTTTGAGCGGGACATCGTCAAGGGCTACTCCCAGCAGGTCTGCCCTGTGGAGGCCACCCAGTGCCGCCAGGGCCAGATCTCGATGCGGGAATTCATCCGAGCCCTCGGCCGGAGCAAGGAATACCGCCAACAGTTCTACGGGCGCTTCTCCAACAGCCGTGTCGTTGAACTGGCCTTCCGTCATTTCCTCGGACGGGGCCTGAGTTCGATCGAGGAGTTTCGCTATTACTTCGCCATCGTCAGCGCCCAGGGCCTCAACGGCCTGGTGGATGTGCTGGTCAACAGCATGGAATACGCCCGTGTGTTTGGCGAAGAAACCGTGCCCTACCTTCGAGATCTCGGGGAAGAGGCCCAGGAGAGCGCGGGTTGGGGATCCAATCGCAAGCTGTTCCGCTTCAGCGCGCCGTTTGAGGGGGCGCCGCAATACATCACCCTCTACGCCTCCTACCGCCAGCCCCTGCCGGATCAACACGCTTATGGCGGCGGCAATGACCCGTTGGCCCTCACCTACGGCGCCATCTTCCCGTCAGGCACGGCATCCGTCGCCACCCGCGCGGTGCCGTACAGCTACGACAGCCGCCGCATCCTGATCAGCAACGGCCTCAGCCAACCCGGCCAGATGGCCAGTCCCCAATTCCGCAAGGCCTCACCCCGACGTGTTGGTCCCAAGGTGGTGCGGCTGCAGCAGATCGCCACGGGGGGCAATTCCGTGCCCAGCCGAGGCGGCCAACCCAGCGTTCGCGGCAGTGAAGCCTCCACCCAGGGCGTCATCCGCGCCGTGTATGCCCAGGTGCTGGGAAACACCGGCTACGCCGGCGAACGCAACACGGTGGAGGAGATCAAGCTCGAAAACGGCGACATCAGCCTGCGCGAATTCGTGCGGCAGGTGGCCCGCTCCGATGCCTTCCGCCGCCGTTACTGGAGTGGGCTATACATCTGCAAAGCGATTGAGGTGATGCACCGGCGACTGTTGGGCCGGCCCACCTTCGGGCGCTGGGAAATCGATGCCTACTTCGATACGGCCGCCCGCAAGGGTTTCTATGGCGTCGTCGACGCCATGATCAACAGCTCCGAATACTCCACCACCTTTGGAGAGGACACCGTTCCCTACGAGCGGTTCATCACCCCCACCGATCTCAACACCCGCCGGGTGCCTGCTTTGCGGCGCCCCCTCGACTCCACGGCCATCCCCGATCTCAGCCGGGCGCCCCGGCCAGATGTGCCGCCCCCCCAGCAGATCCGCACCACCGGCGATCTCACCCCCCGCAACCTGCCACCCCGCCCCCTGGCAGCCCGCGGCGGCTGGTCAGCCCAGATCAGCGGCGGGGAAGTGATGGCGCCGCCCCCAGTGGCGGGCGGTCCCGGCAGCCTGCGACAAGCCCCTCAGCCGAGCCGCACCTGGCGCCCTCAGCCCGGAGCTGCACCAGGCTGGACCTCCTCCGTGGCCGCCGCGCCTTCGCCATCCGTCTCCCCCTCTCCAACCAGCCCAGCCGCTCCTCGCACGATCGCCCCCGTTGGAGGCTGGAAAGCGTCGGTGTCAGCCGGTGGTCCGAGCATCGGAGCCGGAGCGGTCACGGCGCCGAGCCAAGCCATGGAGAAGGCTCTGCGCAGCAGCAACCCGCAGGGGTTCCGCCGGCGCCAAAGCATCGGCCGACCCGTGCAACTGTTGAGCTCCCCCAGCGAGGCCCAGCTCAATGAAGTGGTGAAGGCCACCTATCGCCAACTGCTCAATCGCGTTCCCTTTGCGGCCGAACGGCTCCTGGATGCGGAGTCCCAACTGCGCGATGGCCAGATTTCCGTGGCGGAGTTTGTCGGGCTGATCGCCGGCAGCGAGCTGTTCCTGCAACGCCTCAACCGGCTGGCACCCCTGCGGGCCGCGGCAGCGGCGCACCTGGCTCTGCTCGGAAGGGCTGCCCAGCCAGCGGAGACCAGTCGTTTTCTGGCCACCCGCACCAGCCAAGGTCTGCCCGCCGCCCTCAGTCAGATTCTTGCCAGCGAGGATTACGCGAGGGCCTTTGGGCAATCCACCGTGCCCTATTTGCGCGGCCTCCAGACCGTCGACGGCGTCCCTCTGCCCACGGTGAACCGCTCCGCAGAGCTGTATGGCGGCAACGGCGGCCTCACCCCGACCGGTCGTTCACCCATCTGAGGCCCAGCGGGGCCACCCCGAATGTCCCCCAAAGCCCCCGGAGCCCCGGGGGCTTTTTTGTCAAGGAGACTTGGCGAGGATCACGTGCAACAGATGATGAAAAGAACAGGCCATTCACCTCCGGTCATGCAGGCCAACACGAAGGGGAGAAATGAACAATTGCTGCAACTCTCCCTGCCTGCCGCCGTTTGCAAACTCATTGCGAGCCAAGGGATCTCAAGCAAGAAAGGCCGTGAAGATCTGTTACCGAGGCTCCGGGCCGAGAGGGGCTTTGGCACAGAATGATTCGGCGATCGGCACCACCGATCACACCCTTACCCACCGGATACCGGTCTCCTTAACGGTGACCGCTTGTTTCGAGGCAGAACTGCATGAGCATCGTCTCCAACTCGATCATCAACGCG
>JAYKHK010000057.1:0-11522 GCA_035284785.1 Cyanobacteriota bacterium
GGGGGTCTAGCAATCTGGTGAATGCAGCGAACTCATAATTCGCCTTAGCCGAGTTCGATCCTCGGGACCCCCATCGCCCAACAACAAGGGATGGATGCACGTCACGGTGGCCAAGCAAAAGCCAAGCTGGCGTCGATCACTCTCCCCATAGAAACGGGACCCCAAGTGGGAACCGATGCAAATAACAGATGGCCGTCTAAAGAGGCAATCTTTGTTCACCAGGCTTGATAAACGGTTGAGCGTTGTTTCGGGCACTTCCGATTCACAAATGCAGCATTGTGCAGCGCTTATTGATGGCACAGCGACGAGCCAAATCTAGTTATTGTCCCAGCGAAAACGGCTTCTGCCTCTATCTTCTCCCTGGTCCATGCCCCTGCCGCTTCTGCCGCTTCTGCCGCTTCTCCCCGTCCCTCAACCGATCCCCACGATTGTGCCCGGCTTGCCGGCCAAGGCCAGCGCTCCTTACAGCACGATTTTCAATGGCGGCACGCTCATTGTGGATGCGCCAGGCGTCTATTCCACCAATTTCCTTGTATTTGACACCCCAGGCAACACCATTGATTCGGGGGGTGTGAATTCCACATTCACAGGCTTTTTCTTTGGGCCGGGAGAGATGAATTTCGTCAACTCAGGCAAAGGTGGTCGTCTGAATTTAACGGGTTTTACTGGCCTGGGAGGTCCAGTCACTATTAATTCGGGTGTCAATCTCGCAGTCAACAGTGGCCTTTTTAGCTCCGACCCTTCAGGACTCAACGTGCTGGCTGGAGGGAAAATCTCTGGGTCGGGCTTTCTTGGCGACGCCACTATTGCTCGCAATGGCATCCTCGCCCCAGGCAACTCGATTGGTGCATTCACTGTTGGTGGAGATTTCGCTTTCCTAGATGGCATCTATGAACTGGAGCTGCAAGGCCCACTCAATGACACGCTGGCCTTGTTCGGGGATGTGAAGGGCTTCTATGGCAAGGTGCGCTTGCTCCCCTTCGGCGGAGGCACAGCTTTCCCGGGATTTCGGTATGTGGCCTTGCGGTCTTATCTCGCCGAGTCGTTCGTTCTGGGTGGTCCGCTCCAATTGGATGCCTCCAGCCTGCCCCCCAGCGTGGTTCTCCAAAAAGGCACAACCCTGGTGTCCACGTTGGTGCAAAGCCGCGACGGCCAATCCAGGCAATTAGACATTCAATTCAAGCCCCGCCTTCCCAGCGGGGCCGTAGCGGCAGCGCTCCAGGCCACGGGAGCTGGTCAGGCGAATGCCATGCGAAGCGCCTCAGTGTTTGATCAGGCGTTCCGCCGCCTCGCCAAGGCCAATGACGGCAGTGCCTTTGAACCTGGTTCCTTCGGCTTCGTCACGAGCATTAGGTTCAATGGCAGCGGCAATCCAATCGGCTCCACAGGTTTCACCACAGGCCAAGCTTTTGCGGCAGGTCTCACCCCTGGTTTTGTGGAGGTTCAGGCCTCGCTTCTGGCTCTCACCACCCCCGAACAATTGCGAACGGCAGTGCAGGGAATCAGCCCCGAAAACTATGCCGCTTTCCAGTCGGTTGCCCTCAACGCCCTGCAACTGCAACGCGAAACCATTCTCTCCCAGGCCGATTCCTGTCCCCAAAATGGATGGATCGTGAACGATCGCCAGCCAGACAAGACCGCCCGCCAACCCCTCTGTGTGTTTGCCATTGGCAGCAACACCACCGCCAGCATCGATGGCAGCGGTGGTCGATCCAATTACGACTCGGCGATCGCGGCTGGCCTTTATGGGATCGAATGGAAAACAGCCCCCGCCTGGACCCTTGGGGCGGCCTATGGGTATGGCAGCGCAAACCTCAGCAATCTGGGAGCGGCCAACAGTTCCGTTCACTCCGTGATGAACACAGGAACGCTTTACGGTGTTTACAAACCCAGTTCCAACTGGGCGATCAAAGGAATGGCGGCCTACAGCAATTTTGCTCTGGAGGGCGAGCGCACAACGCCCTATCTCGGCAGCGGCAACACCATCACCGGGGCGACCACCGCTCAGGGCTACACCACCGGGATCAGGGTGGAACGCATCCTCTCCCTCAACGCAGCCAACAGCGCCATTCCCCTCACCATCAAGCCCATGGTTGGCCTCGCCTACAGCGCCTATCAGCAGCAAAGCTTCTCAGAAACGGGCGATGACAGCCTCCAGCTGGACGTGGGCCAACACACCGCCCAAAGCTTCATGGGCAGTGTGGGGGCTGAATTGGCCAGCCGCATCCCCCTGAATCGGCAGGGAACAACTGTTCTCATCCCGAGGTTGGATCTCGCCTACCAGGTGGACGCCCTGGCCAATGAAAGCAGCAACACCAGCCTGACGGCAGAGCTGCCCGCCGCCGGCGCTGGCTTCACCACATCAGGACAAAGCAACGGCGCCAACACACTGACGGTGGGAGGAAGCCTGGAAGTGCAAATCGCAGAGCAAGCGGCCTTTTATGCAAAAGCGAATCTCCAAGTCTTCGATCATGGCAATCAATTCAACTATGGGGGTGGAATCAAATACAGTGTCTAATCAATAGCCCAGCTGCTGGCGGTAGACATCCCACGGGCATCATGTGTTGGTCAACGCCGATTTGACCCTCCTCAAGGTCTGCCGCAACTTTTGTTTGGGTCGCTCCAGAAAAGGCTGCTCAATGAAGACCCGGTAATAAATTTGATCGAGTGGCGTAATCTCTTCGCCAAATTCACGGTGGTGCAAAAGGATGGTGTGCCGATCCACGCTGGTGCCTTTGAAGTGAATATCCCGCAAGGTTTCTGCATAGGGAGGCATGCCGAGCTGATGGGCGATGATCCCCGCGGCAGTCTGATCAAAACGATGCCCGCCCACCCGCGGATCCTTTGAAACTCGGCCCTCCTTGTTCCAAGCGATGGCATAGTGATCTTCAACGGATTGAATGGGGGCAATGGTGCCTCGGCAGGTCAACCCATCCGTTGCCATCTCGTGCCAACGGTCGAGAAAGTGGCAAGCGCGTTGATCGCGGAAGTTGAAACCAATCACGGAGGTGGGAGTTTCCGGAATCAGCATCGCCTCATCGCGACTGATTTGATGCAAGGCCAAAACATCATCGCTCGACCATTGGCCCAGAGACTGACCATAATTATTGGTGAACGTGACATAGCCATTCTCCCGGATCATCCTGAAGATTGGCTCGAGAGATCGCAGGGCGACGATGGGCGAATCAATCCAGAGAATCTCTTCATAGCCCCGTTGTTTAGCCTCGTGGAAGCAAAAGGTTTTGAAGGCCATTGGCGCCTCAAATTGGCTGGGAGACCCGGCTGGTAATTCATCATTCCAACCGAGAAAATCTCCTTCAAATCGCACCCGCCTGAGACTCTCTTCCAACCGCTTCAGTGATTCCGTAAAGCCTCTGCGGCCCGCCCCGAGACTGATGACACAGCGGTTGCTGGGCTGGGCGCTGCGTCCCATGCGCACAACCTTCATGGACCGACGCTCCTCGATTTGCTTCTGCGGTTTACTCTCCGCGGGGATGATGTTGGCCTCTCGTGCAGAGGCCTGGTTCGCGAAGGTGCATTCATGGATGAGTTCTAGACATTTAATCTGTCTTGATTCCAACCAATATAACTCTCTTCAGCCTGCTTCCCACTCGCTCACCCTCCCGCCTGTTTGGGGCGGAAGCCCGCCTTCTCCAACGCCGTCAGAGCAGGGCCCACCTGGTCGCCCTGCAACTCGATCACGCCCTGCTTGAGGGTGCCCCCCGTGCCGGCGCTCGCCTTGAGCTGCTTCAGCAGGGCCAGCGCCTCCGCTTCCGGCAGCTCCAGGCCCGTGATCAGCGTCACGGTCTTTCCCCCCTTCCCCGCTTTGGTGCGCTGCACCCGCACCCGTTGTTGGGGTTTGGGGGTGGCAGGTGTGGCATCCGCGGGTCGCGCCAGGCTCTCGGGCCGCGCAAACTCCTGCCAACCTCCTTTGGTGGCCATCAGCCCTCCGAGGGGGCGGGGATCACGCCCACCCTTTGCAAGTGGGCCAACACCTCCACCACGCAATCCTCGAGGCTCTGGCGGCCGGTGTCGATCCGCAACTCGGGATGCTCGGGCGCTTCATAGGGGCTGGAGATGCCGGTGAACTCCTTGATCTCCCCGGATCGGGCTTTGGCGTAGAGCCCCTTTGTGTCGCGGCTCTCACACACCCCCAAATCGGCGGCACAGTGAATCTCGATGAAATCGCCCGGCTCCACGAGAGCCCGTGCCCGTGCCCGATCCGCTTGAAAGGGGGAGACAAACGCCGTGAGCACCACCACACCCGCATCCAGAAACAGCTTGGCCACCTCGCCGATGCGGCGAATGTTTTCCTCCCGAGCCGCATCCGAGAAGCCCAGATCGCTGCAGAGCCCATGGCGCACGTTGTCGCCATCGAGCACGTAGCAGGCCAGCCCCTGCTCAAACAGGGCTGAATTCACCGCATTGGCCAGGGTGCTCTTGCCGGCTCCACTCAAGCCTGTGAACCAGAGGATGGCACTGCGGTGGCCCCGCTGATGCGCCCGAGCCGCCCGCGTCACCGTCGAGTGATGCCAAACGATGTTGGTTGCGACCGGATTGCTGGCTGTCATGGGGGGAAGTGCCGGCCAAAGGAGGAATGGCGCCCATTCTCCCTGGCGAGCCGGCCGCGGGTGGGGGCAGCTGCAGCCTCAGGGGCAGCCGTCTTCCTGCTCGTTCGATCAGCAGATGCAACTCCACCCCCGCTGGCTGCTGGCCAACCCGCCGAATCACCTGGCCGGCCCGCTGCACCGGCTCACCGTTGACGGCCAACACACGGTCGCCCGGTTGGAGTCCGGCCGCCTCCGCAGCGGATCCCGGCGCCACACGCCGCACCCACACCGCACCATCGGCACTTTCGAGATAGGCGCCGAGCCGGGCCCCCGCTGGCGGAGCTCCGCAACCCTCAGGCTGTTCCGGGCGTTGCAGAGCCACCACACGCTCCAGGCCCAATTGGCGCAGTTGGGCCGGCACGCCATCGTCCCCCTCCAGGTGGCCGCGACCCACAAGAGCCACCACCAGCCGGGCCGGCTGGTGGCGGTGGGCGGCGGCAAGGCGCTCCGCCATCGCCCGATCGCGGAACAGCTGGCTGGCGATGAAGCGTTCCAGGTCTTCCGCCTGGGCAGGGCTCAAGCTGTCGCCCTGGCCGGCCGCCATGGCTTTGTGGGCCTGCCAGGTGGAGCGCAACAGCTGGCGGTAGGTCGCTCCTGCCGGCCTCGGGTTGCCAATGCCCTCCCGATCGGCTGGAGGGATCGCCGCCAAACCTTCTCGCCGCACTCGCTTCACCACAGCCTCTTCCACATTGAGCGCCAGCAGGGGCACCCCTTGGCGGCGGGCCCAGCGCAGGATCGGCAGATACAACTCTGGATCGTGGCCCCAGACGCGGGGCCAGTCCACCGCCGCCAAAAAGCCAGCCTCGTCAAGTTCGCCGCGGCTGAAGCGGCTCAGTGTGGGCTGGCGAGCGGCGGGCACCATCTCCAAACCCAGGGCCAGGGGCTTGCGCCTTTGGGCCAAGGCCTCCAGGGTGCGCAGCTGCCAGGCATGGTCTGCGGCGCTGGTGTGAATCTCGCCGAGCAACACCACATCCAAGCGGGAGGCCCGCTGCAACAGCTGCCCCAGTTGCTGGTTCTCGGCCACTGCGGCCGCAGCGCAGTTGAGGGCCGGTGGCAAGGGCGAAGCCTGGGCTTCGCGGAGGGGAGCCACTGGCACGATCAGCTGAACAAGCATCTGCCAGCCGAGCAGTTCGCGCCAGAAGCGTTCCGGGCGCGATGGAGACCTGAGCAAGCGCGGCAAAGGGCGATGGCAGTGAACATTCATCCCATCTTGTTCCTTGCTTCCGCGAATGCTGCAGAGGGCATCTCACGGAGATTCCGCGAAGCAAACCTGACGGGGCGAAAACTTCTCTATATTCCCCCGGCCAACAAAACCTTTGAACAAGATGCTTGCCAAACAGAAGACTACCCACTGGCTCCTGGCAGCTCCCGTTGTCTCGGCGCTCATCCTGACCACGCCCCTCGCCAGCTTTGCCTTTCAGGTGGCAGAACCACTGCGCATGGACACCAACATCAACGAAGCCCAAGTGCTGCAAGCCCAAAAGGCCTGGTGCACTGGACTGTTGGCCATCAGCCAGGCCTACAGCACTGGTGGTTTCGCCAAAGCCAAAGCCACAGCCAACCAAGTGCTGGATCAGTCCTATGCCTATCAATTCGGCCCGGTGGCGTTCAAACCCACGCTCACCACAGCCCCCCAGACCTTCAGAGCCACCAAAGCTGGCGCCCTGGCCTACTTCGTAGGGGGCGATCCCAGCTATCCCAACGACAAGGGATTTGCGATCAAACCCTGGAAAACCTGCGAGGTGCGCAATCAAATCATCCAGCTGCATGGCATGTTTGCCACCACCATGGGCAACGTCGATCTCACCGACCCCAAGGGCGCCGTCACCACCGTGGACAAAACCTGGACCTTCATCCGGGAGCCTGATGGCAGCATCCGCATCGTGCTGCACCATTCCTCGCTGCCCTTCTCCGCCGCGAAGTAGGTTGCTCTGATTCCGATTTGGGGAGCTGGGGCCAGCCCGCTCCCCTCGCCATCCGCTTTTTTGGTCATGAATGCCGCCGAGGCCTTCGCTGCCATTGCCCTGGCCGCCATTGCCTGCGACGGGGTGGTTGACCCCCATGAGGCCAAACTCCTGAGAGGCCTGTTAGATCACCGCCATCCCTATGTGAGGCGCACGGAAGAGAGCATGGGGAAGATGTTTGAAGGCTTGCTCGATGAGCTCCACACCCTCGGTTGGCGATCTTTGATCACGCGGGCGATCCCAGCGCTCACCATCAGCCAGCAGGAAACCGCCCTGGCGATGGCCGCCCACCTGGTGCACAGCGATCGGTTGGTGAGCGAGGAGGAAATCAAGCTGCTCAAGGAGATGGCCGCCACGATGAGCCTCCCTTCGGCCCGCTCAAACCAGATCCTGGAAGTGATCGCCATGTTGCATCGAGACAGCCTCGCCCCCTGAGGCCAGGGCAGCCGGAGCGGCAGACAGCGGCAGCTGCCTAGGGTGAGATCACTCGTTTTCTGGCCGCGACGTGACCAGCACTGTTTCCACTGCCAACGCCGCCGATACCCCCGACCCCGCCCTGACCGCCGCAGCTCGGCCCGATCCGCTCGGCCGGTTTGGGCCCTATGGCGGTCAATATGTGCCGGAAACGTTGATGCCGGCTCTCGCGGAGTTGGAAAGCGCCGCCGCTGAGGCCTGGGCCGATCCCGCCTTCACCGAGCGCCTCAATCACCTGCTGCGCACCTACGTGGGAAGGCCGTCCCCGCTCTACGAGGCGGAGCGCCTCAGCGAGCACTATCGCCGGCCAGAGGGCGGTCCGCGCATCTGGCTGAAGCGGGAAGATCTCAATCACACGGGAGCGCACAAGATCAACAATGCCCTTGGCCAGGCCCTGCTGGCCCTGCGCATGGGCAAGAAGCGCATCATTGCGGAAACGGGCGCCGGCCAGCACGGGGTGGCCACGGCCACGGTCTGCGCCCGCTTCGGATTGGAGTGCGTGATCTACATGGGTGCGGAGGACATGCGCCGCCAAGCGCTCAATGTGTTCCGCATGCGGCTGCTCGGGGCCACCGTGCAGCCCGTCACCGCGGGCACGGCCACCCTCAAGGACGCCACCAGCGAGGCCATTCGCGATTGGGTGACCAACGTGGAGACCACCCACTACATCCTGGGTTCCGTGGCTGGTCCCCATCCCTATCCCAAATTGGTGCGCGATTTCCATGCGGTGATCGGGGAGGAAACCAAGGCCCAATGCGCGGAAGCCTTCGGCCGCCTGCCCGATGTGCTTCTGGCCTGCGTGGGTGGTGGCTCCAACGCCATGGGGCTCTTCCATGCCTTTGTGCCCGAGCCTTCCGTGCGCCTGATCGGTGTGGAGGCCGCAGGTGAAGGGGTCGCCTCCGGACGCCACGCCGCCACGATCACGGAGGGGCGGGTGGGCGTGCTCCATGGCGCCATGAGCCTGCTGCTGCAAGATGCGGAAGGCCAGGTGCTTGAAGCCCACTCGATCAGCGCTGGCCTCGACTATCCGGGCGTGGGCCCCGAGCACAGCTATCTCAAGGGCATCGGCCGCGCCGAATACGCCGCCGTCACCGACGCCGAAGCCCTTGACGCCTTGCAGCTGCTCTGCCGGCTCGAAGGAATCATCCCTGCCCTGGAAACGGCCCATGCCTTCGCCTGGCTGGAAACGCTCTGCCCAACCCTGAGCCCAGGCAGCGAAGTGGTGGTGAATCTCTCCGGCCGGGGGGACAAGGATGTCAACACCGTGGCCGAAAGGCTGGGCGATCGGATGTAACGAAGCACGCCGAGATCGGCTCAGAAGATCTCCTTAAAGCGGATCTTCCTCCCAGCCAAAACGAGGCAACCTGGCCAGCGTGTCTTGCATGCTGCGCGCCCAGATTTCCATGGTGCGAGTGATCAACATTGAATCTTTCTGCAGCCTCATGCGACGACTGATTTCCAAAGCATCCCTGGGAATCATCGCCACCTCGAAAGGGGGGCCCACCGTGAGATTGGAGCGTCGGGTCACCACCTGTGAAACCAAGCAGAGACGAGCGGCATCCTCCAGGGTCATCCCATGGTGCCCGATGTAATCGAGAGGGGGTTTGCCATATTTGCTTTCACCAATCTGCAAGAAAGGAGTTTCCTGAGTGGCCATAATTGCATTCCCCTGTGGGTAGACGAGATACAGGCCGTGGGGCTGGCCGGCGATCTGGCCGCCAAGGATGAAACTGGCTTCGCCAGTGGCGCCAGCCTCTTGCAAAGAATGGCGATAATTGCGTTGCACGGCAACGCTTAGGCTGCCGATGTAATCCGCCACCTCAAACAGATAGCGGGCTTGAATTAAATCTGGCGGTCCCTTCTGCTCAGGAGCAGGCCCGCCTGCCGACGCATGATGCTCATCGATGTCTCGCCGGATGCGATTGAGAACGGCCTGGGTGGTGCCGAGGTTACCGGCAGCCATGATCACAAAAATTCGATCGGGCGCAGGCTTGAAAACATGCATCTTGCTATAGCTAGAGATGTAATCAACCCCAGCATTCGTTCTTGAATCAGACGCAAAGACCAAGCCTGCATCCAACAAAAAAGCCAGGCAATAGGTCATGTCAACACCAACTGCTCTCTCAGCTGAAGCGCCGTTGCAGCAAGTGCGCCACAGACTGCACCGCCGCTTGAGCTGTAGCGTAAGCCATCCGCATCGGGCCCACGAGGGCCACCAGGCCTCGGCCCCCATTCCCTGTGCGGTAGGGGCACTGCACAACAGCACATTGTTCGAGGGCTTGATGGGGATGTTCATTGCCGATCCAAACCAGGCTTTTGAGTTCGGATTCGATCAAATCAGCTCCAATTTGGGGGCCAAGCAGCTGTTCAGGCTGGGTTTCCACCAATTGCACAAGGGGGAGAAGCGAGGAGGTGCGGGAGAATTCCGGTTGGGCCAACAGCCCACCCAGGCCAGCAGCCACCACCCGACCAGCCCCATCTCCCGTGAGCAGGGCATGGCTGTCCAACACCTGCCTCAAAAGCCTGCCGCTGGTGACGAGCTCCGCGGGCAGCAGCTCCCAGGCGATGCTCCCCTCAGCGGCGGAGCGGAGCTGGCCGTTGGTCCAGCGTTCCAGGATGGGGAGTTGTCGTTCCATGCCCTGCGGCAAGCGCAAATGCAGGCTGGTGCTCAACCCGCTGCCTTGCACCAGGATCACCAGCAGGCTGGTGCCGCTGGGCATGAGCCGGATCTCCTCCAGCCGAGGGGCTCGGCTGCGGGGCCGGGTGATCAAGCTGAGCAAGCCGGTGAGATCGGAGAGGCGGCGGGCCACATAGAGCAAGAGGTCGTCGAGGGCAGCCCATTGCAAGCTCAGCCCCGCCAGGTCTCTTTCCAGTTGGATGGCCGCAGCCCCTGGAGCTGGCAGCAACTGGTCTACATAGAGCCGATAGCCCTGTTGGCTGGGAATGCGACCCGCTGAGGTGTGCGGTTGGGTCAGCAAGCCCCGCTGTTCGAGAGCGCCCATGGCGGAGCGCACGGTGGCCGGGCTTGCCGGAAAACCAAAGCGGCGCACCAGGGCGTGGCTACCGACGGGCTCCACCGTGTCGACGTAGTGCCGCACGGTGGCGCGCAGCACCTCTTGTTGTCGGCGGGGCAGGGAATCCACCAGACCCTCAGGGCAGAAGGCGATGTTAAGCAGATTCCGATTCGTTGGGTTTTCGGCAGACCGAATCAGCAGCGGCCCACCCCACCAGCTGCCGCTTCAGCTGATGGGGTGGGCATCACGGCGTCAATAGCGGGGGACCGATGGGTCGACGCTGACACTCCAGGCATCAATCCCTCCCTGGAGATTCCACACCTCTTCGTAGCCCTGGGCCTCCAGCAACCAGCAACCAAACTGCCAGCTCCGCACCCCCGCATGGCAGAGCACCACCACCGGACGATCGCGATCCAGCCGGGTTGAAATCTCGCCCATCCACTCCGAGGAGCGACTCAAGGGGAGATGCTCCACCGGATAGGGCAGACGGGCCATGGCGAGCTCCTGATCTTCTCGCACATCCACCAGTTGCAGGTTCTCCCCGGCCTGGAGCCGGCTCCAGAGCTCCCGGGCCGAGAGGGATTGGGGGCTGGGGTGCTCAGACATGGGAGGAAGAGAGGGCAGGATGGGGCCACTCTGCTCAAGCGGAATGAAGGGGCGGCCCTTCCTTGTTGTTCTTCTGTGTGTCGCCTTGCTGGCCCTCGGCCTGGGTTGGGGTGGTTGGTGGCTGGTGTGGAAACGGGGCCCGCTGCAGTTGCAGCATCACACGCTCACCATGCCCAGGGCCGCCCAATTCGTGCCCAGGCAGGCGCCCCTCAGCCTCTATCTCTTCAGCGATGGGGAGCAGCCCGTGGATTACGCCAGGGCTGTTGCCCCGCTCCGCCAACGGGATGCGGCCACCAAAGCGGTGGAGCGGCTTCGGGATGGTGCCTTCGCAGCGGCCGGCCTGGATTACCACGACGAGCTGGCCAGCTGGCTCGCCCCGGAGATCGGTCTGAGCGTCTTCGACACGCCCGAGGCTGAGGTGGGCAGCAGTTGGTTGCTCGTTCTTCCGAGTAGGGATGGGGAGGGTGCGCGGAGGTTTCTGCAGCGCTTCTGGCAATCCCGCAGCCTGGCTGGCAGCGGCTTGCAGATCAGCCAATACCGGGGCATGGGCTTGATCAGTGGTCGCGGTGCCCTGGTGGGCCGAGATCCGGTGCCCTTGGCCACCGCCCTTGTGCAGGACGACCTGGTGTTGATCGCCTCTGGGCGCACCACTTTGGAGCGCGCCCTCGACGTGTCTCAAATCGAAGCGCTGAATGAGGCTGGCCTGGCCGCCCTCCAGCGAGGCGTGGACCAACTGGGCGAGGGAATGGCCCTGGTGGTCGCCCGCTCTGGGGCCTTTGCGCCCTGGCTTGGGTTGCCCGCCTGGCAGGGCGATACGGCCTCCGGGGCGCCGCTCCTCGTGGGAGCCCTCACAC
>JAYKHK010000058.1:0-3734 GCA_035284785.1 Cyanobacteriota bacterium
ATCACAACTGGGGGCGCTCGCGCCGCTGGCTCTTGATCGAAGCCCGGCGCCGCTTGGCCTCCAGCCGGCGCTCCACCGCGGCCCGGCCAGGCCGCGTGGGTCGCCGGGGGGGCGGTGGGGGCCGCAGCGCCTCCTCCAACAGCCCCTGCAGGCGCCTGCGGGCGGCCTGCCGATTGCGCCACTGGCTGCGGTGTTCGCTGGCCACCACCACCAGGGTCCCATCCACCAGACGCTCAGCCAGCCGGGCCAGTGCCCTGGCTTTCAGCGCTGGCGGCAGCGCCTGGGAGCCCTGCAGATCAAACACCAGCTCCACCCGCGAGTCGGTGGTGTTCACCGCTTGGCCGCCGGGTCCGCCGGAGCGGGAGAAGCGCCAGCGCAACTCCTCCGCCGGGATCAGCAGCTCGCTGCCAGGGCGCGGGGTGAGGGGCAGATCTTCGGCCATGGCACCAGCGTGGGCCATGGCCAGAGGGATGACAGGGGAGCGATGCCCGACTAGCTCTGGAAGCGGATGTTCTGCCGCCCATGCCCCCCGCCCCCGCTCCCGACAGCACCTTGGCGCAGGAGGGCTGGATTGATGAGGTTCACCAGGGCGTCCGCTACGGCCTGGTCGGACGGGTGCTGCACGAGGCGCAGAGCCCCTTCCAGCGGGTGACCATCATTGAGAGCGAGCGCTACGGAAAAGGCCTGCTGCTGGATGGCTGCTGGATGACCGCCGAACACCAGGAGCGGCACTACCACGAGCCCCTGGTGCACCCAGCCCTCTGCGGTGCCGAGCGGATCGAGCGGATCCTGGTGATCGGCGGCGGCGATGGCGGCACTGCCCGGGAATGCCTGCGCCACCCGGAGGTGCTCCATCTCGACCTGGTGGAGATCGACGGCCTGGTGGTGGAGTGGAGCCAGCAACATCTGCCCGCCATCGGAGGGGGGTGCTGGAGCGACCCCCGCCTGCATCTCACCGTGGGGGATGGCATTGCCTGGGCGAGGGCCGCCGCTGACGCCAGCTATGACGTGGTGATCGTCGATGGGTCCGATCCGGCCGGGCCAGCGGAGGGGCTCTTCAACCAGGCGTTCTTCGAGCAGTGCCGGCGCTTGCTGCGTCCGGGCGGTGTGTTTGCCACCCAAAGCGAATCGCCCGAGGCCTTCCGCCAGGTGCATCTCGACACCGTGCGACTGCTGCGCCAGGTGTTTGGCCATGCTGATCCGCTCTATGGCTGGGTGCCGATGTACCCCAGCGGCTGGTGGAGCTGGACCTTCGCCGCCACAGACAGCCCTCACTACCGCCTGCCGCGGCCTGGACGGGCCGAGGCTGTGGCCGATGGCTGCCAGATTTGGAGCCCCGGCTGGCAGGAGGGCGCCTTTGCTGCCATGCCCGCCTTCATCACCCGCGAACTCTCCCGCCCATGAGCCCCTTCAGCCCAGGCCTTTTCGACCAGGAGGGCGCGATTTACATGGGCAGCCAGCGCGATCCAGCAGGCTGCCAGGTAGCCCTCTTTGGGGTGCCCTATGACGGCACCACCTCCTTCCGGCCAGGGGCCCGCTTTGGCCCGGCCGCGATCCGGGAGGTGAGCAGCGGATTGGAAACCTACTGCCCCCAGCTGGAGAGCGATCTGGAGGAGCTGGCCTTTGCGGATCTGGGGGCCGTGGCCATCCCCTACGGCGCCCCAGAGCCGGTGGTGGCAGCCGTGCAGGCCGCCACCCGGGCCGTGCTGGACCTGGGGCTGGCCCCCCTGATGCTCGGCGGGGAGCATTCGATCAGCAGCGGCGCCGTGGCGGCCGTGGCCGCCCGCCATCCCGATCTGGTGTTGGTGCAGCTGGATGCCCACGCAGATCTGCGCCAAGAGTGGCTGGGCACCCACCACAGCCACGCCTGCGCCATGCGCCGCTGCCTGGAGGTGCTCCCCAGCGGCACCCTGCTGCAGATGGCGATTCGCAGTGGCACCCAAGCTGAATTTTCAGAGCTCCACAGCAGCGGCAGGCTTGTGGGCCGCCCTCGGATGGTCGAAGCCCTGAAGCCCCTCCGGGGCAGGCCTCTCTACCTCACAGTGGATCTCGATTGGTTTGACCCAGCCGTGCTGCCAGGCACAGGCACCCCGGAGCCGGGCGGGTTTCACTGGGGCGACTTCGCCGAGCTGGTGGAGGAGCTGCGCCACCACCAGCTCGTGGCGGCAGACGTGGTGGAGTTGGCCCCCCAGCTCGACCCCACAGGGGTGAGTGCCGTGTTCGCCGCCAAGGTGGTGCGCAGCCTGCTGCTGCTCCTCCATCCAAATCGGCTCAATCGCGCCTAGTAGACGCAGGTGCCACTGGAGCGCTGCTCCCGCAGGCGATTGTGCTGCTGCCCGATGAGGAGAAGGGCGAGGGTGGGATGGTGATGGAGCAGATTAAGGAAGCTCAGCCTCTCCAGCCGCAGCACCTCCACCGGTGTGCGCGCCAAGGCATCGCTGTTGTGGGCGCTCTCCCGCCAAACGATGTCTTGAAAACTGAAGAGCTCTCCGGGTCGGTAGCACGTCTTCTCGCCGTTTTCGCCTACCAGCTCCACGATGCCCCGTTTCACGGCATAAATCGCCGTGGCAGCGGAGCCACGCTGAAACACCCGGGAGCCCGTGGGCAGGGTGATGTGCTCACACTCCAGGTGGGAAGCCAGAAGGTCAATGGGATTGAGGCTGGAACGGCTGCTTACCAACTCAGGGGACCTCGACAGCAAATGGGTTGATCACTCTTCATACACCCTTAAGGCCGGCCGCTGGTGTGAGGCAGGCTGCCAAATGGGGTGGTGCAGTTGAAGTTGTCATATTTTCCAAACAGATTCGCGCCAGCCCAGACGTGCTCTGCCTGTGCCCAGGGCGGTGAGCAGTCAGGGTGTGGACAAATCGTTCGGGAAGCCGCTGAGGGTGAGCTGATGGCTGGTCAGGGCCTTCTGCCCGTCCAAAGCCTCCTGCCCCCCTGTGCCCACCGTTGGCAAGCGGGGCGGGCTGGCTGTCCAGTGATGACACCAAAGATCCCCGACCAAATCAGGATGGATCGGCAACTGGCGCAGCTGGCACCAGCCAAGTTCCGCACCCCTTGGCGGGGAGCAGTGGCGGCAGCTACGGCAGTTGGGACGCTTGCCCATCCGAAGCGAGGAACATTGGCCGCTCAACTTAGACAGCGTTGGCGCTTTTGAGGAGGGCAGAGATCCGAATCACAGGCTTTCTTCGGAGTTCTAAAGCGAAGCCAACATCTCCCCCTCTCCCCCACGGCCCCCATCCATAGGATCCGCTCGATTGCACCCCCATTGCCATGGCCGATGCCAACGCCCTGAGGCACACCCCCCTCCATGCCGCAGCCCTACGCAGCGGCGGAAGGATGGTGCCCTTTGCGGGCTGGGAGATGGCGGTGCAATTCGCGGGGCTGGTGCAGGAGCACACAGCCGTTCGGGAACGTTGTGGCGTCTTCGACATCTCCCACATGGGCGTGCTCACCCTCCAGGGAGAGGGGGTGAAAGATGCCTTGCAACACCTGGTGCCCAGCGACCTGCACCGCATCGGTCCGGGGGAGGCCTGTTACACCGTGCTGCTGAACGAGAGCGGCGGCATCCGCGACGATCTGATCATTTACGACCGAGGCAGCCAGGAGCTGCTGATCGTGATCAACGCCGCCTGCGCGGAGAGCGACACCCTTTGGCTGCGCAGCCAACTGGAGCCCCAAGGCATCACCATCAGCGATCGCAAGGGCGATGGGGTGCTGCTGGCCCTGCA
>JAYKHK010000059.1:0-3942 GCA_035284785.1 Cyanobacteriota bacterium
ATCCAACACCAGATGGCCGCCTGTCCACACCGTGGCGGCAAGAGCATGGACAATCACCAGCAGGGAAAAGACAGGCATGGCTGACTTAGCGCGTTGGCCTCACAGCCAATGATGGGGGTAAGGCTCGCCATCGCCTCCCAGGCGATTGAACGCCGCGGCCAGGCCTGTGAGCAGCAAAGAGCCCGCTAAAACCGGCAACACAACAAAAATGGGCCTGGCCCGGAGCAGCACTCCCAACAAAGCGACAGCCCCCGCTGGTGGATGGAGACAGCGCAAGACCTGTCCAAGAGCAATGGTGATCCCCACCGCCAACCCCATCACCCATGGGGCCGTGCCGTGGGTTGCCACTCAGCCTACGCTGACCGCAGCGCCAAGGGTGTTTCCCAGCACAATGTTGCGCGGCTGGGCGAGAGGACTCTTTGGATGACCAAAGAGCAAGACGGTGGAGGCCCCGAAGGGAGCCACCACAAGCGCATAGTGGCTCCAGGCGCTGATCATGCCCAGGGTGGATATGGCCAGCAAACCGCCCAGCCATGCACTCACCACCTCCTGAACGTTGAAACGGGGCTGAAACGCCTTGCCCCGCGCCCGCTGGAGCAATACCCAACGCCGAATCATATTTTTAGTAGCAACCGCTACAATTCTGGCGAAAAGGTCTTTCTGCCGTGGGCGATGGGCCGGCCGCCATGCGCCGCAACCGCTCGTGAGAGGCTCCCGCAGTGTTGTTGTCTGTGGTCCATCCCCTGCATGTGTCGATAGAGCAGGGGGAGCTCAGCTCAGCGATCCAGTGAGGGCGTCGATCGTGATCCAATCGATGGCCTCATCATCCAGAGGGCTGGCTGCTCGCACACAGCCAACGCCAGGCAACACGGCCACATCAAAGATTTCCCGAACCGCCCCTTCAATGCGAAACCAGTGGACGCATTCGCCAGAATCTGAATCGAGGATCTGGATGCCACACCAATTTTTTGCAGAAGGGTCGGAAAAACAAGGCATCCGCTCTTCGCTTTCTGTGCCGTAGCGGGGACGGGAAAGGCCAACCACAAGAAACCGTCCATGGCCTGAGAGTCCGCGTGTGAAGCCCGGGCACCGGGCAACTGGCCGGAACTGACCCACGCCATTGCCAGGAAGGTCAATCCAGCCAACTTCGCCAAACCCGGAATTCAACACCCAAAGACGATCGTTCAACCAGCGTGGGGAGTGTGGCAGCGAGAGGCCCTCACAGGCGAGCGCATCGCTACGAAGATCGAGCACAACACCACCAAAAGGCCAGTGATCGCGCCAGCCATTGCGATGATCCGAGGTTGATGCAGCAGTCGCGTGGGTGGGCACGCCATGACGGAGCGCCACCCCATTGAGGTGGCAACGATCTTCGGCAACGAGGGCGCTAACGAAGGCAGGGCGCCAGATTGGCCTGAAGCTATGCGTTGGGGATAGAGTGGCAAGGCAATTATAATTTGAGGCCACAAAGAACACCTCGCCAGCGGGCGAAAGACCAACATCGTGTATATCCACGCAGCCCGTGAAGTAGGAGACTCGTGGAATGAAGCAATGGGAGTAAAGTCCGGCCATCCGTTGGCTAGGTTGTAAAATATTTTTAAGCTGATAGATATGGGCAAGCGAGCCAATCGTCAACGTCTCCTGATCAAAAGATAAGCCCGTTGGCTTGCGGAAACTGTGCATGCCCACCAGCAGTCGTCCCTCGGGGGAGCTGGAAAGGAAGTAAAGCTCATCGGTTTGGAAGGCTGTGAAAGCCAGTGCCATCTGCTCTTGATCAAGGAACGCAGCAAGGCCGTTTGAGGAGGTGAAACGATTCTCTGAGCCGTTGGGCAGTGAAGGATTGCCAGCGCCTCGCACAAGCACCCCCGACGGACCGGTCGTACCCGTGATCCGCTCGCGGATCTCCGCAGCTTCACGAGCCGTGCGGGCTGCGGCGGAGGCCAGCCGTCGACGAGCGTCGTTGCTGCGCCACGTCTCGGGAACGCGTGACAGTGTTTCAAGCCTCTTTTGGAGCGCCTCGGCCACTGCAGCCATTCTCTGGTCGCCAGCTCCCAACGTGAGAGTCGACAGCAAATGCAGGGGAGGCGGCAGTTCCTCAGCCCGCAGATCATCAATCAGCAATGGCACAATCAAAAT
The DNA here is from genome assembly GCA_035284785.1 of Cyanobacteriota bacterium. Lineage (GTDB taxonomy): Bacteria > Cyanobacteriota > Cyanobacteriia > PCC-6307 > Cyanobiaceae > Cyanobium. The sequence goes on from JAYKHK010000059.1 coordinate 2,137, forward strand.
CTCGTTGCGACTGGCTTGCGCCAACTCCCATCCCACCCATTCGCTCTCCAACGTGCGGGGAGATAGCAGGGCGACAACAAGCTTTGTTGTCATCAATACCCGCTGGATCTGCAGCTCAAAAGGCTCATTCTCCCCTAAAAAAGCATCCCACCAGAAGCTGATGCCCAGCTTGGCAAGGCCGGATCCCAGGGCAGCAGCCACTTCTCGATCAGGTCCTGAGTAGGAGATGAAAACGCAAGGATGTGATGTCTGATCGTCAGCCATGCTGATCAGCCGATGCCGAAATCACTCGCGGTTGGCAGAGGTCTCAACAACCCTTGTTCAACCCGTTGGTCGAGTAAGCGGCGTGCGAGTGAGACGTGGTCTTTGGTGAAGACGGAAAAGAGCACTGTTGTCAAATCTGGATCTGTCTCCATCGCTGCGTGGTAAGCAAGATCTTGGATGGACTCATGAAACAGGCGCTCTGTTGTTCGAATTGGATTGAGCCTTCCCTGGCCGGTGCCGAAGAGCGGCATGATCAGCGAGCCGCCTGCGCCGTCTGCCCCATCACTTCGCACGAGCTGCCTCGCCGTCGCCAGCACAGTGCGGGTTGTCTCCACTAGCAGATCGTCTGGAATCGGTTGAAAACCTCGGCCTGGGGCTCCTGTGACAACAGCAGCATGAAGAATCGCCTTCACGCCGTGTGTTTCGCGCAAGCGTCCACTGGTTGTCACCACAACCTCGCCCTGGTTGGTGGCATGCCTGTTCCCCATCTGGCGCGCCAAGTCGATAGCGATCGTGTCCTCAAAGTCGGGCGCATTGGGGTCGGGCTGACGCGCGCCGAGGTAGCGGATGGTTGCTGAAACAGAGCGCTCATAGATGCGGGCCATCTGCATCAACACATTCTCGGAATTAACCCAGAAATCAACCGCGCGCCCATCGCGCAGGTCCTTCAAGTCTCCTGAGCGGTACCCCACGAAGCGACCGGTTGGCTTTCCAGCCTGATTCAGCACCTCATAGGTGCGGTCGTCACGGGCATGGGCGCGGGGAGAACCGGTGACAACACGCAATCCTTCCAGATAGAGAAAAGCTGGACTGTCTGGCTCCACCGTGTTTGCCACACGCTCGATCTGATGCTTCAGGCTATCGATCGCTGCTGGCAGTTGATCCTGGTTCAACGCATAGGAATAGATGGTCACACCCTTGATATCAAAAGCGGTTTCACTACTGGCGCCACGGTGGCGTGTTTTCAGTTTCTGCACGGCAAAGTCACCCCCTTCCCGGCGAATCAGCAAGGTGCCTTGTGGGCACAATGCATGGCGGACCCCGAGTTCGTAATAGACATTTGGATTCTGATAGGTGATATCTGCAATCACCAGCTCTGCGCTGAAGATTGAGGTGAATAGCCGCGGCATAATCACTCCACTCGCCCCATCGAGATCACTGCGAACCACCGCAAAACCCGCCGCCTCGGCAGCTGGGGCGATGTAGCTCAGGAAAATCTCATCGAAATGCACCTCCACGTCTTCCACCGGTCGCACCCCATAGGGCATCACGACAAAACAAGTGGGCAAGGCGGGCATGCACTTTTCGCTAAGACATGGCTGACTTATACAGCCACTGTTGGCTCTTCTCCAACCGTCAACCTTCACACTGAAGTCACTGCCCATCTCCACAGCCTTCCCTGGTGCTGGCCTCCACCTCTGACACCATCGCCGCCATTGCCACTGCCGTTGCTCCGGGCCAGGGCAGCGTCGCGATCGTGCGTCTCTCCGGCCCTCGGGCGGAAGCCATCGGCCGCCAGCTTTTCCAGGCCCCGGGCCAGCA
>JAYKHK010000060.1:0-3227 GCA_035284785.1 Cyanobacteriota bacterium
CCTTCGCTACGGCTTTCCCGCGCCAAGGCCCACCGATGGGAAGGTGTCGGTGCCGGTCTTGATCCTGTGGGGAGAGGAGGATCGCTTTCTCTCGCGAGAGATGGCTATCGAAAGCCTGGCGTTTTGCACCCGAGGAAAGTGCCTCCTGTTTCCAGGCGTTTCCCACTGGATCCAGCACGAGGAGCCTGGCCTGGTGGCCAACGAACTCCTCGCCCACTTTGCTGCCGCCCTCACTGCCGGCTGAGGATCAGCCGCATCTCCGCGTCGCCATCGCGGATCAACTCGGCGGCCAGGTTGCGGGCAAGAAACTTGCTCAACACCCGCAAACCTGCCGTCACCTTCACGCCGTTGGGCGCCATGGCGATCGTTGAGCAATAGGCCCCACGATCCCTGGCTCAGGCTCAGCTCTTTGGCGTCAGGATCGGGTAGTCGGTGTAACCCACGGGGCCCGGGCTGTAAAAGGTGGCCGGGTCGGGCGCCTGGAGGGGTGCACCGAGGCGGAACCGCTCCGGCAGATCGGGATTGGCCAGGAAGGTGGTGCCAAAGGCCACCGCATCCACCGTGCCAGCTTCGATGGCCGCTTGGGCCTCGGCCGCGCCAAAGCCCATGTTGGCCACGAGCACGCCACGAAACTGTTCACGGGCCGGGGTGAGCACATCGCCGTGCTGCAGTCCGAGCAAATCGGCGCGCATCATGTGCAGATAGGCCAGGGGCAGATCGTTGAGCCGCCGGGCCAACCAACGGATCAAGGCGACGGGGTCGCTGTCGACCATGCTGTTGTAGCTGTTCAAGGGGGAGAGCCTCAGCCCCATCAGCGGTGTCTCAGCCGCCACCGCATCCAACACCTCCAGCAGCAGCCGCGCCCGATGCTCGATCGAGCCGCCATAGGGCCCTTCACGGTGATTGCTGCCATCCCGCAGGAATTCATCCAGCAGGTAGCCATTGGCGCCGTGCACCTCCACCCCGTCGAATCCCGCGGCCATGGCATGGCGGGCGGCGAGCCGGAAGCCCTCCACGATCGCTGGCAGTTCCTCGTCGGCCAGGGCTCGGGGCACCACGTAAGGCTGTTTGCCCTCAGGGGTGTGCACCTCATCGCCCTCGATGGCGATCGGGCTTGGGGCCACCGGCTGGCGGCCGCCATTGAGCAGGGGATGGCAGGCCCTGCCGCCATGCCAGAGCTGCAGCACGATGCGTCCCCCAGCGCGATGCACCGCCTCGGTGGTGAGCCGCCAGCCTTCGATTTGTGCGGAGTTGTGGATGCCAGGCTCATGCCAGAAGGCGGAATTCCCCTCCATCACCATCGTCGCCTCGGCGATGATCAGCCCAGCGCTGGCCCGCTGGGCGTAGTACTGCGCCATCAACGGGCCAGGCACATGACCCTCCTCCGCCCGGCAGCGGGTGAGGGGTGCCATCCAAATCCGATTCGGCACCTCCAGAGCCCCAACGCGCAGGGGGGAAAACAGATCAGGCATGGGGTGTAAAGAGATGGAGACGTCAGATTCTGAGCGCTGCCTCAGGCCGCCAAGGATTGATCCCCGAAATGTTCCCCTCCCCGTCGTCCGCCCCTGCGGGGGCGTTTCGGTTGGGCCCGCAGCAGAAGCCGTTCCGACTCGGCATCAAGCACCACATGAATCAGGCGCTGATGGCGATCGATGTAGGTGGTGAAGGCCAGACCGTCTGGCACGCGCCCACAGCGACGGATGGCACCATCACGAAGCAGGAAAAGAGGCATGGATCCCTCTTGATCGGGAGCCCATGACGCCATGCCGCAGCGCTTCTGTCCAGGGGGTCTGACAACGCTCGCTTCAACGCAAAGCCGTGGCCAGGGCGGGGCGGCCCTCGACGGGCGCTTTGAGTGCCTCGTGCAGGGGAGCGCGGCCGTAGTCGCGTTCCAGCAGGGCCATCACGGTGCGGCCGAAATCTGCTGGGTTTTGGGCAAAGGCCTCCAGGCAGATGCGGCCAAACACCTTCCCCATCGGCTCGGGGTTCCAGAGCAGCTTGCGGGCCGTCCAGGGCATCATGCTCATCGGGTCGTAGCCCTCCTGCAGCCTGCCCGTGTCGAAGGCGTGTTGTTCGAGGTGGGTGTGGGGCTGCAAGCCGATGAAGAAGATCGCTGGCTCAACCTTGTCGGCCCCGAAGATCGCCTCCAGTTCCCGGTGGTAGGCCACGGTCTGGCGGATGGTCTCAGGGCGCTCGTCGATGACATTGAAGGAGTAGTTCACCGAGATGTGCGCTTGGAAGCCCGCTGCGGCCAGCAGCCGGCAGTTGTCGAGCACGGTGCGCAGGTTGTAGCCCATGCGCATCTTGCGCACGAGCTCCTGGGAGCCGGAGGTGATACCGATCTCGAAATAGCTCATGCCCGTGGCCACCATCAGTTCGGCCAGCTCAGCGTCCAGGTTGTCGGCTCGGATGTAGGCCGCCCAGTGGATGTCGGTCATGCCGTCGGCCTGAATGGCCCGCAGCAGCGCCTTGGCGTCATCGATGTAGCGGCGGGCGGGGATGAATTGGGCATCGGTGAACCAGAAGCCGCGCACGCCACGGTCGTAGAGCTGCCGCATCTCCGCCACCACCTCGTCCACCGAGTTGACGCGCACCGCCTTGCCCTCAATCACGGTGTAGACGCAGTAGCAGCAGTTGTGGGGGCAGCCCCGCTTGGTCTGCACCCCCACGTAGAAATCCCCCCCCTGCAGATACCAGGCCATCTGGGGCCAGATCGTCTCGATATAGCTGTAGTTGCAAGCGGTTTTCTCCAGGGGCGCCGGCGCCTCATGGATCAGGCCCGGTCGCGGGGGATCCCCCACCACATAGCAGCGCTGCCCCTGCAGGGGCTCGCCGCGCACCATGGCCTCCAAGAGCAGCTCCCCCTCCCCCACCGACACCACCGTGCCCCTGGGCAGCCAGCGGCCCAACTGCTCGTAGAACACGCTCACGGCCCCGCCACCGAGCACCGCCCGGGCATCGGGCTGGTGGCGTCGGGCCCAACGCAAACCGCGGCGAACGAGACGGATGTTGCGCACCAACTCCCCGTAATAGGCCGCCATCAAGCCCAGGCCCCCCAGGGCGCCCCGCAGGCGCCGCAGGGGATGGCGGGCATAAAACACCTCAAAAGAGTGCTGCAGGGGGTTGCCCCCCCGGCCATCCACAGGAGCGTAAATCTGAATGTCGCGCCAGGAGAACACCAAAAGGGTGGGGTGGAACTGATCGATCGCCTGGCGCAACACCGCCTT
>JAYKHK010000061.1:0-3323 GCA_035284785.1 Cyanobacteriota bacterium
AGCGATGGCCACCGATGTCGAAGCGAAAGCCCTTGTAAACGACGGTGCGAGAGATGCCGCCAACGTAAGCTCGATCAGATTCAAAGACATCAACCTCAACCCCTGCCTTACTCAGAAGATAGCCAGCTGTGAGCCCTGCTGGCCCAGCGCCGACGATTCCTACCCTTCCCACTGACAAACAAGGCATAACTTCTCAAAACCGAAAGTGCATGGTATCAAATTGAATGAACAGATCACAAGATCCATTTGAACGAGAAACCACTTCCCCATCCAGCACTTCATACAGTTTGACGCCTTAAATAAAGTAAGACATCAATCGGAAATACGTTCTACTATGTGTAGACAGCAATCGTACCATTAATTTGTTCAATGATGAATACTGGGGGCCACTTTTTGAAAAATCCAGCATTCGCCGAATTGGCTTGACGGGAAGGAAGTGACACTCATTCTTATAAAGCGCACTTATCTTATCACATTTATGCCCGAGACCAGGAGCGCTGATCCAGGCGGAGGGAACAAGGAAAACCCCTGCCCATCTTGATTTGTGGGCTTTGCCAGGGGAGGAACTGTCCAACGAACAGAGCGAGATCTAGAACTTCGTTGACCGAACGGATACATCCCCCTCCTTCCACAGACACAAAGAGCCATTGAGTGCAAGACAGACATTTGGAGGCGCAGAAAAGCAGATATAACCCCCAGCCCTAACCGGATGATAAGGGGAGACCACCAACAAACTTCTGTTTCGGATCATGGCGTTTTGTGCGAGAGTCCGCGGTCTCCAACAACACACAAAGCAAAAGCGAGGGAGGATTCAGAAAAAACCGTGCTTCCAAAGTAGTGAATAGGAATTGAGGCCTGCCCTCAATCCACCCGCTCGCAGGCAAAATCCTCGATATCGCCAAAAGGGCGCCGCAGTCGGAAGCTGGGGTGGGCTGGATCGGCCAGGCTCCACCACCATTTACCGTCGCTGAAACTGGCGGGACCGGCGTTGTTGGTGCGGGGCAATTGCAAACTCAACCCCCTCCACTGCAGCACCACACTCCCTCCGATGGGCACGGGCGCCGTGCTCGGATCGGGGATGTTCGGCTCATCCATCGGACCTTTCACCAACAAGGCAGTGAGCGGATCACCTGCGCAGCTGTAGGCCTGGAGGCTGGGAGGGCTGGCAGCCCAGGCCAGGTCGGGCCATCCACTCCCCACCAGCAAGAGAATCAGCAGGCCAACCCGTGCCCCCAGAGCACGGATCTGCCGCCTTGCCTTCTCAAGTAAACGACCTGGCGAGCCTGGGGCCCCACGCTGGATGGGCCGCCTGCGGCAAGGTGGGGGGGCGTCGGGCAAGGTGGGCTCATCCATGGACGTTCATTCTCCTGAGCCGCTTCCCTCTTCGATGGATGGCAGCGGAACGGATGGGGGGCCGATCTTGGTGTTTGACGGCGGCTGTCCGTTTTGTCGCCACTTCGCCGAGCTGAGCGAACTGCGCAGCGGCATCCCTGAGCTAACGATCCGCGATGGGCGCAATGAATCCGACCTGCGCAGAGCCCTGGCCCAGAGGGGCTACCACCTGCGGGATGGCGCCATGGTGATGGAGGGAGGTCGTGTGTGGCACGGCGCCGAGGCCATTGCCTGGCTCTGTGCGCGGATGGAGCCCAGCGCCGCACTGTTGCAGGTGTTGGCGCCGTTGATGGCCGATGGGGGCCGGAGCCGAGCCATCTACCCCCTGTTGCTGTTGGCCCGCCGAATGGCCCTGGGCCTGCGGGGGCTGCCGGAGGACCCAGAGCGATCCGCCTGAAGACAAGCGCTTCGGCACCCATGGCAGGCACCCGAGGGGAGCGAGGCCGAGGACCCAGAGGTTTCGGCTGACGCCCCTCGCCAACAGGGGCGGAACGGTGGCGCATACGGTGGCGAGCGCGGCGCGAACAGTGGAACGTGCCCGAGCCAGAATAAATCACTACCAAGCATCATGATTGATGGTGCACTGCCCAAATCGAAGCAGGCAAAGAGCCTTGCCAGGCTTCATCTGAGGCCCCGCAGTGCAGATCTCAAACGCATTGACAATGGCCTCGAATTCTCCTTGACAGATCTTTCTTCCCGCACACACAATTGCGACGAATCTGTTTCAACCCGCCATGCCATCCAAAAGCCATCTCATCAAGGTTAGGCTCGACCTGGTAGAGGCAAGTCCAGTCTCCAATAATTTCATCATCAGCAACACGCAATTCAGCCAATCAGGAGACAACACCATCACCGGTTTGAGAGGGTACTATAAATTCATTCAAACCAATACCTACGAACTGGATGTGATCTTGGACACCACCCATGGACCGCATCGCTTCATGGGAACAACAAACAAGGACTATCTCTGGAGCGTGAAATGTGAGTGCTTGGCAGAGGAGATTGGACTCGACAAGAGGTCTGTCTCGGAACCCACTGAATTAGGGGTGAAAACCATGCGCACCGGCAAGCGATCTGGCGAACCAGGATCACCAGTGACCTACTCAGGAGTGGATTGGCTGTTGAGGGTGACGTTCATGGTTTCCTGACTCCGGGCTGATGTCTCTCCGCCGCGCCACCCGCAGCTTTGCCGAGCGACTGCGGGGGTTGGCCTCCAGCTCCTCGGCTCCAGCAGTGATGGGCTTGCGGGTGAGGCGCTCCAGCCTTGAATCCTCCAGAAAGGCCTGCTTCACCCGCCGATCCTCCAGGGAATGAAAGCTGATGACCGCCAGCAGCCCCCCGGGTGTGAGCCAGTCTGGAGCTCGCTGGAGGAGTCGGGCCAGGGCGCCCAGTTCGTCATTCACGGCGATGCGCAGGGCCTGAAAACTGCGGGTGGCGGGATGAATGCGGCCGTGGCGGGCCTTGGGGGGATAGCCACCAGCAATCACATAGGCCAGCTCGGCGGTGCTGCGCTCCCGCCAGGGGCAATTGGCCCGCTCCGCTACGAGTCGCCGGGCGATCCGGCGGGAGAGCCGTTCCTCCCCGAGCTCGAAGAGCAGATCCGCCAGCTCCCCCTCCTCCAACCGATCCAGCAGCTCAGCGGCCGTCTCGCCGGCGTCTGGGTTCATGCGCATGTCGATGGGGCCATCGGAGCGAAAACTGAAGCCCCGCGTCCCTTCATCCAGCTGGGGGCTGCTCACCCCCAGATCCGCCAACACCCCCTGCACTGGCCGTTCGGGGGTGAAGGCGGAAAAATTGCCAGCCACAATCTGGATTCGCTCTCCCCAGGGAGCCAAGCGCACGGCGGCAGCGGCACGGGCCTGGGGGTCTTGGTCGAGGCCGATCACCTCCAAAGTGGGATGGGCCGAGAGCAGTAGGGCGCTGTGACCACC
>JAYKHK010000062.1:0-9590 GCA_035284785.1 Cyanobacteriota bacterium
AACGGCTGGGCGCTGTGCTCGAGGAGGGCCGTCAGCGCGCCTCTGCGGTGGCCGAGGCGACCCTGGATCGGGTGCGTGATGCCATGGGTTTCTTGCCGAGGCGGGCGCTGATCTCTTCACCGGCTGATTCGAGTTGTTAGGTCTTCCTGGCCTGATGCGCAACTCCTGGGCAGGGGCACTAAGCACAACTTAACAATCTCTCCGGCTCTGATCACCGCCGCTGATGGTGCGTTGTGCATCGGTAGTCCCATTTCAATCCGGTTGATACAGGTCTTGATCTTCCGCCAGAGCCCTTGCGGTAGCTGCTTTGGCCTCTCCGGCTGGCTCGAGCTCAGGCTTTGCTCAACACACTTCCCCTGGCTTGTCCAGCCCTGGGCGTTGGGGGGTGGTCAGCAGCGTGCTCCTCCGGCGAAGGTCTCCCGAGTCTTTGCTTTCGACGGCTTGTTGTTCCACCCCTGCTCCGATGGCTCCGCCAGGCGCGCTGGCTTCCTGGGCACCGTGCTCTTCATGGGCGCTCTGCCCATGGCCCCCGGCACCCTTCTGGCCTCCGCTCAGGCTCCGGCTCCCGAGGTGCGTCAGGTCGTGGCGCCTGCCCAGAAGGGGCCCACAGTCCGTCGGCTTGTGGACGAGCAGGCCTACCCCATCACCCCGCAGCGTCGGGCGTTGCTCAACACCATTCGCTATGCCGAGGGCACCTGGGTGGGGGGGAGCGATGAGGGCTATCGGGTGATCTACGGCGGAAGCCGGGTGAGTCGCCTGGATCGCCATCCGGAGATCACCGTGAGACGCACCTACGTGAGTGCGGCCGCCGGCGCTTACCAGTTTCTTCCGGCCACCTGGCACGAAGCGGCCAGAAGGCTTCGTCTGTCGGATTTCGGGCCCCGCAACCAGGACCAGGCCGCCCTCTATCTGATGGAAAAACGTGGAGCCCTCGCCTCCTTTGATCGCCAGGGTCTCACCCACGACGTTTTGGCCCGTCTGGCCCCGGAATGGGCCTCGCTGCCTGCCTCCCATGGAGGCAGCTACTACGGACAGCCTGTGAAGACCGTGACAGAACTCAAGCGCTTCTACACGGGCGAACTGCAGCGACTGCAGCAGTCCTAGGGCTCTCGATAAACGACTCTGCCCCGTTCGTCATTGCCCACATCCAGGAGCTCCAGCTGCAGCAGCTTTTCGATTTCCCGCTGCAGGCTGGGCCCATCGAGGTGGGATGGCAGGTCGAGCTCAATCAGAGCATCGTTGAGAGTGAAGCCTTTCTCTCCCGTCTGACGAGCCAGCCGAAGCAGCTGGCGGTCGATCGGCGGGAGGGCTGCAACGGAGCCGAAGGCCATGTGGATCTGCCGATTGGCTTTCTCCACCATCCCCGGGATCAGGAGCAGATCGACAAACTGTCCAATCCCGCAGAGCCCAAAGGTGAACAGCCAGAGAAAACCGGAAAAAGGCTTGCGGTTGTAGATCCGATGAATGCCACAGATCCCCACCAGTGAGAGGCACCACAGCCCGTAGCTGAGGGCCAGGCTGCGGCGCTCCTCTGGAGGCCCTTGAGGGGGAGCGCCCGGGACACTGACAGGTTGGCGGGGGCTCACTGGGGCCGGGGCAGATGAGAATGCGTCAATTCTCTGATCAATCTTGGCCTGCCGGACAGAGGCGGATTGCCGCGCCTGGGGGCGGTTGGCAGGGCTCCCTAGGATTGACGACTGAGAATGTTTTTTGAGTGGCTGGTTCTTTGAGCAGTTCCCCTGCGGCCCCTGCGGCTTCTGCGGCTCCCTCCAGCAAGGGGGCAGAGCCTCCGATTGGCAAAGAGATTCATCTTCCAAAAACCAGCGAGGATGCCAACCTGCTGCGCATCCGCCACTCGATGAGCCATGTGATGGCCATGGCGGTGCAGAAGCTCTTCCCCCAAGCCAAAGTCACCATCGGCCCTTGGACCGAAAGCGGCTTCTACTACGACTTTGACCATCCGGAGCCGTTCAGCGAGGCCGATCTGAAGGCCATCAAAAAGGAGATGGTGCGGATCATTGGCCAGCAGCTGCCGCTGGAGCGAATCGAGCTGAGCCGCGCCGAAGCCGAGAAGCGGATCCAGGCACAAAACGAGCCCTACAAACTTGAAATCCTGGCGGGGCTCAACGAACCAATCACCCTCTACACCCTCGGCGAGGGCTGGTGGGACCTCTGTGCCGGGCCCCACGTGGCCAACACCCGGGAGCTCAACCCCCACGCCTTTGCGTTGGAGAGTGTGGCTGGCGCCTATTGGCGCGGGAATGAGGCCAATCCCCAGTTGCAGCGCATCTACGGCACCGCCTGGGAAACCCCCGAACAGCTGGAGGAAGATCGACGCCGCAAGGCGGAGGCGCTCCGTCGAGACCACCGCCGCCTCGGCAAGGACCTCGATCTGTTTTCCATCGAAGATGAAGCGGGAGCTGGATTGGTCTTCTGGCACCCACGCGGGGCCCGCATGCGCCTGTTGATCGAGGACTTCTGGCGTCAGGCCCACTTTGACGACGGCTATGAGCTGCTTTACACCCCCCATGTGGCAGACCGCAGCCTTTGGCAAACCTCAGGCCATCTCGACTTCTATGCCGAGTCGATGTTTGGTCCGATGGCGGTCGATGAGCGGGCGTATCAGATCAAGCCGATGAATTGCCCCTTCCATGTGCTGACCTACGCCAGCCGACTGCGGAGCTACCGGGAGTTGCCGATCCGCTGGGCTGAACTGGGAACGGTGTATCGTTACGAACGCCCAGGCGTGATGCACGGCTTGATGCGGGTGCGCGGCTTCACCCAGGACGACGCCCACGTTTTCTGCTTGCCCGATCAGATCGGAGCAGAGATTTTGCAGGTGCTCCATCTCACCGAGCGCATCCTCTCCACCTTCGACTTCCGCCGCTACGAGATTCACCTCTCCACCCGGCCGGAGAAGTCGATCGGCGAGGACAGCGTCTGGGAGCTGGCCACCCAGGGACTGGTGGATGCTCTGCGCTGCAAGGGATGGGACTACAAGCTGGACGAAGGGGGCGGAGCGTTCTACGGCCCGAAAATCGATCTGAAGATCGAAGATGCCATCGGTCGGCTATGGCAGTGCTCCACCATTCAGCTGGATTTCAACCTGCCCGAGCGCTTCAATCTGCACTACGTCGCTGCCGACGGCTCCCGCCAGCGGCCGATCATGATTCATCGAGCGATCTTCGGATCCCTGGAGCGCTTTTTCGGGATCATGACCGAAAACTACGCCGGTGATTTTCCCTTCTGGTTGGCGCCTGAGCAGGTGCGTCTCCTCCCCGTCAGCGATGCGGTGCTGCCCTGGGCGGAAACGGTGTTGGCGCAGCTCAAACAGGCGGGCATTCGCGTCAGCCTCGACCGCAGTGGCGAGCGATTGGGCAAGTTGATTCGCACCGGTGAACAGATGAAAATCCCGCTCCTTGCAGTGATCGGGGCCAAGGAAGCCGAAAGTGAAGCCGTGAGCCTGCGGAGCCGGCGGGAGGGCGATCTGGGCCTGGTCAGCCTTGAGCGGCTCCTGCAGGCGGCCCGCCAGGCCAATGCAGCCAGGGCCGCCTCCCTGGCGCTGGCGGAGGGGATCACGGCGTGACCACCCTGCTGGCCGGTGACATCGGCGGCACCAAGACTCTGCTCAGTCTTTACCGCACATCAGCCTCGGGCCTGGAGTGCCTTCACGAAGCCCACACCCCCTCGGGAGCCTGGAGCCATCTGGCCCCCCTGGTGGAGGATTTTCTTTCCCGACCAGCCGTCGCCTCCCTCCCCCCTCCCCGGGCGGCCTGCTTTGCGGTGGCTGGCCCTGTGCAACAGGGCCAGGCCGTGCTCACCAACCTGAATTGGCACCTGGATGCAGGGCATCTGGCTCAAGTCTGTCGGTTGCCCGTGGTGGAGCTGGAAAACGATTTCGCAGTGTTGGTCTATGGCCTGCCCCACCTGCAGGCGCACCAGCTGGCGCCGGTGAAGGCCGGTCAGGCCCACGAGGGCTCCCCCCGCTTGGTGCTTGGTGCCGGGACGGGCCTGGGTGTCGCCGTCGGTGTGGAGGGGGCGAACGGTCTGCTGGCTCTCCCCACCGAAGGCGGTCATGGCACGTTTGCTCCACGCTCGGAGGAGGAGTGGCGGCTGGCCCGTTGGCTCAGAGCCGATCTGGGGGTGGAACGCCTCTCCATTGAGCGCGTGGTCAGCGGCACAGGCCTGGGTGCGGTGGCCCGCTGGCTTCTGGCGGAACGCCACCCCGCGGGTGATCATCCCCTTTGGGATGGGCTGCGCGACGGGGGGGTGGAGGATTGGCCAGGGGCTGTGGCGGCAGCCGCGGAGGCTGGCGATCCCCTGGCTCTGGAGGCGCGCCAACTCTGGCTGGGGGCCTATGGATCGGCCACGGGCGATTTGGCGCTCACCACGCTCTGCAGGGGGGGCATCTGGCTGGCTGGTGGCACGGCCGCCAAGCAACTGGAAGGGTTGCGCTCGCCCGCCTTTCTTGATCCGTTGTTGTCGAAAGGCCGGCTGCGCTCCCAGCTGGAGCCGATCCCCATCCAGGCCATCACCGATCCGGCGGTGGGGGTCTTCAGTGCGGCCTGTCGCGCTGCGATGCTGCTCGCCTGACCTGCACCCATGGGCCATGGATCTGGCCTCGAGCGGGAGGGAGCAAGTGGAATGGGACACTGGCATCATCTGAGCGAGGTCTATGGCACAACCCCCGATTGGTGAGGGGGTCGTCGTGGATGTCCCCGCCACCACTGCCAACATTGGCCCCGGCTTTGATTGCCTCGGGGCGGCCCTTGACCTCAACAACAGGTTCGAGCTGCGCGTGGTGGAGGGGGGGGTGGACCGTTTTGACCTGCACATTGACGGACCCGAGGGATCCCACCTTCGCGGGGGGCCTGACAACCTCATCTACCGCTCGGCCCAAAGGGTCTGGCGCGAAGCTGGCGTGGAACCTGTGGGCCTGGAGGCGAGGGTGAGGCTCGCTGTGCCACCGGCCCGGGGCCTTGGCAGCAGCGCGGCGGCCATTGTGGCTGGCTTGATTGGCGCCAATGCCTTGATCGGCGACCCCCTTGGGCGGGAGAAGCTGCTCGAGCTGGCCATCGCCATTGAGGGCCATCCCGACAACGTGGTTCCCACCCTTCTGGGCGGCCTGTGCCTCACGGCCAAAACGGCTGTGCCCAACTGGCGTGTGATGCGCAGCGAGTGGCATCCCTCCGTGCAGGCGGTGGTGGCCATTCCCGGAATCCGCTTGAGCACTTCAGAAGCCCGCCGGGCCATGCCCCGCAGCATCCCGATCGCTGATGCGGTCACCAATCTGGGAAGCCTCACGCTGCTGTTGCGGGGCCTGGGCACGGGGGATGGAGAGCTCATCCGCGATGGCCTGAACGATCGCATCCATGAGCCCTATCGGTGGGGCCTGATACAAGGCGGCCGGGAGGTGCGCCAGGCGGCTCTCGATGCTGGCGCCTGGGGGTGTGTGATCAGTGGCGCGGGCCCCAGCCTTCTTGCCCTGGCTCCTGAGGAGCAGGCGCAGCAGATTGGCCAAGCCATGGTGTCGGCCTGGGAAGCGAACGGTGTGACGAGCCGCCATGTGGTGCTCGGCCCCCAGCTCAGTGGCAGCTCTTGGACCCCCCTTCCGGCGGCGAATGAGCCGGCAGTGGCCCCTGGCAAGCGCCAGGTGGCTGCCGGCCCGGCGGCCAGCCGAAGCCGGGCCCGAGGCCGCCAGGGGTGAACGGCACCCAGCGGCTGAAGTAAGTAGATATGCTCACCGCCGTAGCGCCAAATGCCTGGTCTCCCTCCCCTGTCCCCGGTCCGGGGATGTTCCTTTCTCCCCCTTCCCCCCGAGTTGTGATGGACGGCGCCCTCCCTCTGCTGGCCACCTCCGCAGCGACGGTGCCTCCAGAGTTCCCTTGGCTGAGCCTGATTGTGCTCCTGCCAGCTGCGGCAGCACTGTTGATCCCCTTGCTGCCTGGTGATCCAGCCGATCCACGCCCCCCTCGGCTGGTGGCGTTTGGCGTGTTGCTGGTCGACCTGCTCTTGATGGGGTGGACCTTCAGCCAACACTTCGATGGCTCCTTGAGCTCCCTCCAGCTGGTGGAACGGGTGAATTGGGTGCCAGCGATCCATTTGGAGTGGTCGCTTGCGGCCGATGGCCTTTCCGCGCCCCTGGTGGTGCTCAGCGGTTTGGTCACCCTGTTGGCCGTTGCGGCCAGCTGGAACGTGAGCCGCAAGCCTCGGCTCTACTTCTCGCTTCTGTTGGTGCAGGCTTCCGCCCAGGCCATGGTGTTTCTCTCCCAAGACTTTTTGCTCTTCTTCCTGGCTTGGGAGTTGGAACTGGTGCCGGTCTATCTCTTGATTGCGATCTGGGGCGGCACCCAAAGGCAATATGCGGCCACCAAATTCATTCTTTACACAGCCACCGCCTCCCTGTTGATTCTGGTGAGCGGCTTGGCTCTTGCCCTTTCAGGAGACACATTCACCCTCAACCTCAGCGAGCTGGCGGGCCGCTCCCCCGGCGGAAGCTTTGGCTTGCTCTGTTATCTCGGTTTCCTGATCGGGTTTGGCGTGAAGTTGCCCATGTTTCCTCTGCATACCTGGCTTCCTGATGCCCACGGCGAAGCGAATGCGCCGGTTTCGATGCTGCTGGCGGGGGTGTTGCTGAAAATGGGTGGCTACGCCTTGCTGCGCTTCAACGTGCAAATGCTCCCCGAGGAGCACATGCGGCTGGCGCCGGCCTTGATGGTGTTGGGCATTGTCAACATCATCTGGGGCGCTCTCAACGCTTTTGCCCAGGACAACGTCAAGCGGCGCATTGCCTGCAGCTCGGTCAGCCACATGGGCTTTGTGCTTTTGGGGATTGGCGCGGTGGATGCCCTGGGATTGAGCGGGGCGATGCTCCAGATGATCAGCCATGGCTTGATCGCTGCAGCGATGTTCTTCGTCACAGGTGTGTTTTACGAGCGCACAAAGACCCTTTCCATTCCCAACATGGGCGGTTTGGCAAAGGTGCTTCCCATCACCTTTGCCTTCTTCCTGGCCAGCTCCTTGGCGTCGTTGGCCCTGCCTGGCATGAGTGGTTTTGTCAGTGAAATCACCGTGTTTCTTGGCATCACTGCCAATGGTGATCTCACCCCCGGCTTCCGGGTGATCACGATCGTGTTGGCGGCCATCGGCTTGGTGCTCACCCCTGTGTATTTGTTGTCGCTCTGCCGGCGCGTCTTTTTTGGCCCGCGCATTCCGGCGCTGGCCATGGTGGGAGACATGACCCCCCGGGAGTTGGTGATCGGCATGAGCCTGCTGGTGCCCACCCTGGTGATCGGCTTCTGGCCAAGGGTGGCCATCGATTTCTATGAGGCCAGCACCAATGCCCTATCCGGACGTCTCGCCAGTCAAACGGTTGCGCTGTTGACGGGCTTACCGCCCCTGGCCTAGCCCCCAGCCAACGGGCTGGTGGGTTGGAATGGCCCCCAGTCCATCGAATCCGCTGCTCCCTTTCGCATGAGCGTCACCCTTGAGCGTCCTGCCCTGTTGGCAGGAGAAGGCCTCCCGCACTTTGAGGCGATTACTCCCGATCAGATCGAGCGACACATCCCGGATCTGCTCAGCCAGTTGGAGAGCGAACTCAGCAGCCTCGAAGCCCAGTTTTCAGCCGCGATCCAAGCCGGCCAACCCCTGCTCTGGCATGAGGTGATGGATCCGCTCCATCGCCTCACCGAGCGCCTGCGCTGGAGCTGGGGGGTGGTGGGCCACCTCAACGGGGTGTGCAACAGCCAGGAGTTGAGGGAGGCCCATGCCAGTCAGCAGGCGGCCGTTGTTGCTTTTGGCCAGCGCTGCGGCCAGAGCCAGGTGATCTATTCCATCCTGCGGGCCATGCAGGCCCAGGGAGGGTGGGACGGCACCCAGCAACGGATCCTCGACGCTGAGCTGAGGGAGATGGAGCTGCGCGGCGTGGGGTTGCAGGGGGAGGCTCAGGTGGCGTTCAACGCAGCCAGCCAGGAGCTGGCGGAGCTGGCCACCCGCTTTGGCAATCAGCTTTTGGATGCCACCAGCGCCTGGACCCTCACCCTCACCACCCCTGAAGAGGTGGAGGGTCTGCCGGCCAGCCTGTTGGAGCAATTGGCCCAAGCGGCCCGGCAGGGGGAGATCCGCAGCGCCGATGGCCGTGAAGCCAGCGCTGAGCACGGTCCGTGGCTGATGGGCTTGGACATGCCTCGCTATGGGCCCTTCCTCCAATACAGCCGCCGGCGGGATCTGCGGGAAAAGGCCTACCGGGCCCATGTGAGTCGGGCTTCCGGGGAGGAGGGGGGCAACTGGCCCTTGATTCATCGCATCCTGGAGTTGCGCCGCGAGCAGGCCCAGCGCCTCGGCTACGCCAACTGGGCTGAGGTGAGCCTGGCCTCGAAGATGGCTGGCTCCGAAGCGGAAGTGGAGCAGTTGCTGGAGGATTTGCGTGCGGCCTCGTTCCCCGCCGCCCAGCGCGAGCTGGAGGAGCTGCGGGCCTGCGCCGAGCGGGCCGGCGCGCCGGAGGCGAGCGACTTTCAGCCCTGGGACGTGAGTTTTTGGGCGGAGGTGCGCCGCAAGGAGCTGTTTTCCCTCGACAGTGAGGCCCTGCGGCCCTGGTTTCCCCTGCCCAGGGTGTTGGAGGGTCTGTTCGGGCTGTGCGACCGGCTCTTTGCCATCTCGATCGAAGCGGCCGATGGCCAGGGCCCGGTGTGGCACCCCGACGTGCGCTTTTTCCGCGTCAACGATCGCGACACGGGCCGGCCCATTGCCGCCTTCTACCTGGATCCCTACAGCCGTCCCGGCAGCAAGCGGGGTGGGGCCTGGATGGATGAGTGCCTGGTGCGGCAGGTGAAGCCGGATGGCACCCCGGTGCTGCCGGTGGCCTATCTCGTCTGCAACCAGAGCCCACCGGTGGGAGAGACCCCCAGCCTGATGACCTTCCAAGAGGTGGAGACCCTCTTCCACGAATTTGGCCATGGGCTGCACCACATGCTCACCACGGTGGAGCGCCCCCAAGCGGCGGGCATCAACAACGTGGAGTGGGATGCGGTGGAGCTGCCGAGCCAGTTCATGGAGAACTGGTGTTACGACCGGGCCACGCTGATGGGCATGGCGCGCCACTGGCAAAGCGGTGAACCCCTGCCGGAGGAGGAATTCGCCAAGCTTCAGGCGGCGCGCACCTTCATGGGCGGGGCGGCCACGCTGCGCCAGGTGCATTTCGCCCTCACCGACCTGCGCCTGCACAGCCAATGGCACCCGGAGTGCGGCCAAACCCCCGAGCAACTGCGCCGTGAGGTGGCGCGCACCACCACGGTGCTGCCGCCGATCGAGGAGGACGCCTTTCTCTGCAGCTTCGGCCACATCTTTGCCGGCGGCTATTCGGCCGGCTACTACTCCTACAAGTGGGCCGAAGTGCTCAGCGCTGACGCCTTCAGCGCCTTTGAGGACGTGGGCCTCGAGAATGAGGAGCTGATCCGCGCCACCGGCCGCCGCTTCCGCGACACCGTGCTCAGCTTGGGGGGCAGTCGCCATCCGGCGGAGGTGTTTGAGGCCTTCCGGGGCCGGGGACCCTCGGCGGAGGCGTTGATTCGCCACACGGGGTTGGCGGAGTA